>NZ_JAEQCX010000200.1:0-5612 GCF_020738035.1 Microcoleus sp. PH2017_28_MFU_U_A | reverse complement strand
AAGCCTATGGCTTTATGAACTTTGATAACTTTCGAGCAAGGCTATTAGCTTGCTTTTCTGATTAGGTTTGCTTATCACCTTGACTCCAGAAGAGCCCTTCAACCAAAGCAAAAAAGTTAGTGTCAAACGTCTTACGGATCATGTCAACTGATACAGAACTTGCATTACTAATTGCCCATTCACCATCCAACATGACTCCAGCATTATTAATCAGAACATCCAACTTACCGAACCGATTTTTAATCTCTTGGACGGCTGATTGAATTTGAATACTGTCATTAATATCAAGTAGAATCGCTTCGGCTTTCAATCCTTCATTTTTTAGCTTCGTTGCTGCCGCGACCGCCGCTTCAAGTTTGCGGGCTGCAATGATCACCGTCAATCCTTGCTGTGCAAGCTGGCGGCTCATTTCAAACCCAAGCCCTTTGTTCGCGCCTGTCACCAATGCAACTTTGCCATTTGATTCGCTGTTGACCATTGACTTCTTCTCCTTGATTTAGGGCATTCGAGCAAATTCATCACAACACTGAACCTGAAAAATTGGCTATTTGAGGATTAACGGTGTTAAAACAGGAGCCATCAACATTTCAAACTCCAAATTAGTCGCGCTCACCACATTTTCGACAATCTTGCCCTCTCGTAGCCGCATGACATGAGTTTCAATGAAAGTGATATCCCGATTGGTAGCAGCAATCCCAAAAAATGCTTTGGTGTGTTTTTGCACAGATCGAAATCGAACGACGACTCGATCGCCTGCGGCAAACATATCTTCAACGATCATCTCTGAACCCGCAACGGGAGGAAAGGCATCGAAAAAGGCACTAAATATTTGTATGTAAGCTTCCCGTCCGTCAATTGGCCCATCTGGCTTTAATCCGGTGATTGCCTGCACATTCTCATGTAGTACATCCGCCGCGATCGCCATATTGCCCTTGCCCAAAAACTGCTCGATAAAGATCCGGGCGATCGCCAAGTTTTGTTCTTCAGTTGGAGTCATCGTTATTCCTCACTGTAGTTGTGTTGTCTCTTCGGTTCGATTGATTACCAATCCAGTGCGATCGCGCCCCCAAACTTCCGCATCTCAGCAAAGAAGTTACCCTGTGAGCCGCCCTCTGGAAGAGTTGCCAGATACACAGCGGTTTCAGCTCCTTCATCCGCTGTAAAGGGCGCATCAGGGCCACCCATATCCGTTTTCATCCAGCCAGGAGAATAAGCATTTACCAAAATGTTTGTACCTCTTTAGTGAAGGCATTGGCCAATTCCTGCATCCGGGGTTCATGGCGCACAGGTGCGTAGGGATAGGGTTGGCTGCGGGTTGGTTCCGTGGGGTCAAGGCCTGCCTGCCCATGCACATCATAAAGCTGCTCGGCTTGGGCGTAATAGGGCTCAAAATCGGCATATTTCACCGCCCATTCTGGCGAAATGCCATCCTGGTGCGTGACCTGTTCAAAATCGCGCTCTCGCATCCGCAAGAGGGCAGCCCCGTAGACTTTGGTGTTACCGCCCACCCAATAGCCCGTGGCCGGTCGGAAGGCTTTCCCGTTGGTGTCAAACCACTGTTCTTGGGTGTGATAGCGTTCCCGTTGATACACTTCTAACGCACTCCAGTTTTCCTTTTCTCTCGGCAAGAAGGATCCGCGTTCTAGAATCAAAATCTTTTTGCCGCTGGCCGCTAGATGATAGGCCAACGTGCCGCCACCTGCGCCGGTGCCGATAATGATTGCATCGTAATGAGTGTTGGTAGCCATGAATGGGTTCCTCGCCGGTTAGGGAATTGACTGATTGAATTGGTGTGAATTAGAGGTTTTCAATGTAGGCATGATTTAACATCCAAACTATCAACGAATCATTTTAGTAATCGATCGCTCAAATCCACCCGGCCATCTCGGTCATAGTTGCAGCGAAAAATACAACGTTTGGGATTATCGTGGTGGAGCTTGGCGCACTTGACAGCGCGATCGCCAAACAACTCAGTATACAAACCCGCCGCTGATAACATTCCGATCGGGGGCACGATTACATACAGCCAGAAGTCCGTCCAAACATTGGCCGGTAAAGCCGACGCCAGACTTCGCGCCGGATTCATGCTAAAGCCCGATAATGGCGCTTCAAAGGTAATGTAAAGCATGACGAGAAATCCCGATAACAGGCCAGTGTAGCGATGCAGTTTTTGGTGATTACTCGTGAATAACACCATCATCATCATCACAAAGGCCACCAACCATTCACCCATCACGGCTCCGAGCCAACCCAGCGCACCGGGAACCGTGACAATATAATTAATCGGAGGTTGGATAAATACTTGACCCAACGCGAATGCGACTAAATAAATACCGGCTAATCCGCCTAGACATTGAAACAACACATAGAACAACGCATCCAGCAACTTAACTTTGCCCAGTCGATAGAAGGTCAACGTCACCGCTGGATTCATGTGCGCGCCCGATTGTTGACCCCAAGGTGAATGGATCAGGGCGATCGCCGTCAACCCCATCACAATTCCCACTAAAAACCGCCGTAGATCACCATTGGCAATGGCCTGATGTACCGGCGATTGAGGATATTCAAACAGAATCGAAAACCCACTGGCGGCGATCAAAAACAGGCCCAGTAAGGCTGCTTCCATCAGGTATTCTGGTAGGTGATTGCGAAAGGTTGCTTTAAGGGTGGTCATGCTGTCCCTCCTGGGCGCGGTGGGCCGCATTTTGGTGAATCAGGGCAGCGACCAAGCCTGTCCAACCGGTTTGGTGACTCGCGCCAATTCCCGCGCCATTATCGCCGTGGAAATATTCGTGGAACAAGATGTAATCGCGCCAATGGGGATCGGTTTGGAATTTCTCAATGCCACCATACACCGGACGGCGACCCGATGCCTCGCGCTCAAACAAGGCCACTAAGCGGTGAGACAGAGCGATCGCCACTTCTCCCAAGGTCATTTCCTGCCCCGATCCCGTCGGACACTCGACTTTAAAACTGTCGCCCAGATAGCTGTGAAAGCGCTCTAAGGCTTCAATAATCAAATAATTCACCGGAAACCACACGGGGCCGCGCCAGTTGGAGTTACCGCCAAATAAGCCGGTGCTGGATTCAGCCGGTTCATACCGGACGAAATAATCATTCCCCCCTAATTGCAAGCAATAGGGATGATCCTGGTGATACTTGGAGATGGCTCGAATCCCGAACGGACTGAAGAATTCCGCTTCATCCAACATGCGTTGCAGAATCCGTTGCAGTTTGCTGCGATAGGCGATCGCCAACAACCGTCGCGCTCCCATTCCCGGTGTTTCCATACAGGCGACATTCTCTTTGAGGTCAGGGCGATTGCGAATAAACCACTGCATCCGCCGTTTGAAACCCGGAAATTTTTCCAGGGTTTCGAGTTCCAGCACGATGACAGCATAGAGCGGAATTAAGCCCACCAGCGATCGCACCTTCAACGGTAACTGTTGCCCATCGGGTAAATGTAGCGCATCGTAATAGAAGCCATCGACCTCATCCCACAGCGCAATATTGCTTTCGCCAATGCCATCGATCGCGTCGGCAATGTAGAGAAAATGCTCAAAAAACTTACTGGCAATGTCTTCGTAGCTGTCGTCGGCTTTGGCTAATTCGAGGGCGATCGCCAGCATATTCAGGCAATACATGCCCATCCAACTGGTGCCATCGGCTTGGTTGAGGTAGCCGCCCGTGGGCAATTCGGCACTGCGATCGAAAATGCCAATGTTATCCAACCCCAAAAAGCCACCCTGAAACACATTGTTGCCCGCCATATCTTTGCGGTTCACCCACCAAGTAAAGTTGAGCAGCAACTTGTGAAAGACCCGTTGCAGAAAGGCGCGATCGCCCTTCCCAGTGGATTTTTGCTCAATTTGATAGACCTGCAATGCCGCCCACGCCTGCACCGGAGGATTCACATCGCTAAATTTCCATTCATAGGCCGGGAGTTGGCCATTGGGATGCATATACCATTCACGGGTGAGGCGATCGAGTTGCAACTTGGCAAACGCCGGATCGATCATCGCTAACGGAATCAAATGAAATCCTAAATCCCACGCGGCAAACCAGGGATACTCCCACTTGTCGGGCATGGAGAGAATATCTTCACTGAACAGTGTGCCCCATTCGTGATTGCGTCCGGCTTTGCGATCGGTAGGCGGCGCGGGTTGTCCCGGATCGCCTTTCAGCCAGTCATTCACGCTGTATTGATAATATTGTTTGCTCCAGAGCAGTCCGGCAAACGCTTGGCGTTGAATATTGCGTTCATCGTCCGATTGGGGAAAGGGCGAAACCTCTTGATAGAACTGATCGGCTTCCTGTTTCCGGGTCTGAAAAATCTGCTCAAACTCAGCGCTAAACGGGGCGGACAATTGGGACCGATCGCTCAACCGCAGGCGCACGGTTTTGGTGGCTCCTGGTGCCAAGGTCAGCGAATAACGGGCGGCAAATTTTGTGCCGACCCGATCGGGATTAATCGCTTGAGCATCACCATTCACCACATAGTTATTAATGCCATCTTTCACATAGGGCGATCGATTCGCTGTGCCAAACAATCGCTGATAATTGGTTTCGTTATTCGTAAATAGTAATTCTGCATCACCCTCACAGTAAAGCCAATGCGTTGCCAGGGTGGGATGCTGGGCTTCGAGTTGACTGAACGTTGGATCAGAATGCACGACTTTGATTAAAGGCGGTGTGATGTCCGGGTTCCAGTCCCAGAGATTGCGAAACCATAGCGTGGGTAATAACTGTAAGGTGCTAGCTTCACTGCCGCGATTGGCGATCGTGATTTGAATCAGAATATCTTCCGCTGTGGCTTTGGCATATTCTACAAAGACATCGAAGTAGCGATCGCCATCAAAAATACCAGTATCCAGCAATTCAAACTCGGGTTCTAGTTTGCCGCGGCGTTGATTTTCTGCGACTAATTGAGCATAGGGAAATGCCTGCTGTGGGTACTTATACAGGCATTTCATGTAGGAATGGGTCGGGGTGCTGTCGAGATAAAAATAATATTCCTTGACATCTTCGCCATGATTGCCTTCGTTGCCTGTTAAGCCAAAAATGCGCTCCTTGAGAATGGGATCGTGACCATTCCACAGGGCGATCGCAAAACATAAGCGTTGTCTTGTGTCAGAAATTCCGGCAATGCCATCTTCACCCCAACGGTAGACGCGCGATCGGGCCTGGTCGTGAGGAAAATAATCCCAAGCCGAGCCATCGGGGCTGTAATCCTCCCGCACCGTGCCCCATTGTCGCTCACTTACATAGGGTCCCCAGCGTTTCCAGTAGGCGATCCGGTCTTGGTCTTGCTGCAATCGAAGTTTCTCTGGAATCATCAAACTTCTCCGGTACGGTGAATAACGATCTAAAGAGTTTGCTAACAGAATTCTGCGTGTTTTTAATAAAAGCAGCCTGAGAACTAGATGAGAAAGCACATCTTTGTCAGACCGGCGGCTTTGCCTGAGCACCAACTATGGTTGTTTTTTCCAGTCGTCGGTCAGTAAACCTGAGAACCGTTACATAAATCCTACCCAAAGTTACTCAAGATTGGACAATATTGGACTTTGAGCTTCGTTTACTTCCTGCTTCATCCTGGTAGTGTCGGCACTCAC
>NZ_JAEQCX010000058.1:62575-87676 GCF_020738035.1 Microcoleus sp. PH2017_28_MFU_U_A | reverse complement strand
GTCAATACTGGCAAGCGTCAGGGTTTAACTGCTTATCAATCTATTCAACAAGCTCTCTCTACTGATGGCTCCATTTTTTCCCCTAGTTGAGCAATTACCAGCACTCAATAACAGAAACAGAAATTGAAATTGTACAAGATGTCTTGAATATAACTGACAGACTACGGTCTGGTCATCATACATTCAACAAAACTTTACCTATTCTCATGGCTTCTCAAAAGTTAATAAATAGATTAAATGCTGCCAATGTTTCTGAATTTTCAGAAGGAGTTCTTTTGGGAACTATAATTAACATGGCTGGCTATACTTTTATTAGAATCAATACAGTAGGAAAACCAAAGTGGAAAAGCTTTTGGGATTTCTGGAATCCACCTACAGCAATAAGAGAAGTTAATGGAGAAGAACTAATTCCTGTGGGGTTTTATTGTTCGGGGTCTGACTTGCATAACATCGATCAAGTCAAAGGGTTGCCAAAATACGATGGTAATTATTACTTGGTAGCCAAACCCGATACCCAGAGTATCTTATTTGAGGTTGTGAATAGCCAAAACAAAAGCACTGTACCAGTACCATATTCTCAGATTATACAGACTGTTGATGGAGGTTGAGATGAATAGAACTGCTAGACAAGAAATGATTAATGGCTGGGATCAAAAGATTATCAGGGAGGCAAAAATATTAGTTGTAGGAGCTGGTACTACTGGCAATGAAATAATCAAAAATTTAGCTTTACTTGGGGTCGGCAACATCAACATAATAGATTGTGATAAGGTTGAAGAGGTAAACCTGAGTAGAAGTGTTTTGTTCCAAGGAGAAGATATTGACCAGCCCAAGGCAGAGACAGCCGCTAAACGCGCTTTAAAAATTAACCCGCACATCCAGGTTTCAGGGCGTACCTGTGATGTCGTACATGACATTGGTAACTTGGAATATAGTAACTTTAACTGTGTCATCTTGGCTGTGGATAATTTAGAAGCTCGAATGTGGGTGAATAGATACTGCTGGCTGAATCAAATCCTTTTAATAGACACAGGTATAGATAGTCTTCTAGGCAACGTGTTTGTAATGGCTCCCCCTTTAGGATCGTGTCTTGAATGTGGCTGGTACATGGCGGATTACCGTCGTTTATCAGAAAAGTATAGCTGTCTAAAAATTGGATTGGTATCTGAAGAACCAAAAATTCCAATGGTTATAACAACAGCCGCCGTAATTGCAGGTATCGCTACTCAAGAATGTGTCAGGCTACTGCATGAAAAAAAATCAGAATCTGTGTCTAGAACTGGTATATTATACTGGTACAGTTCTGAACAAAATACTATCTTGAAAAGTATTAAAATTGACAAAAAAGAGGAATGTCCCGGTCATGATCATGTATTTGAAGAATTGAAAATACTCCCTATCGATTTAGAAATAACAACCAAAGTAGAAGAGATTAAAAACAAAGTAGCGACTGCTATAGATGCTGATGTTGTAGAACTATGGCATGACAAAGAGATAGTATATTCAGCGGTTTGTAATGAGTGTAGCTGTACTCAGGAGATAGCACCTATACCGCTTGGAAAATTTAAGAGACTAAAATGTCCTTCCTGCAACAACCAGTCATTAGTTCCGAAGGACTTCACAGCCGAAATAAGAAGCGGATTTGCCCCTACCGAGCTAAACATTCCACATAATCATTTAGTGCGTGTTGTGTTCAGTAGCCAAGATTCAATAAGAGAAGCATGGTTGATTTTGAGGTAAATTTAGGTGGTAGAGCGTTGCTATACTTGTGGGAGTTCTATTCCTGAGAACGATAAATACTTCAAATGTCGTAGTTGTCATAACCATTTTCATTTAAAATGTTTGCATTGTGGAGCGCATCCTAATGCAGGGAGGTATCTTGTTGATCCAAGCCGACCATCGGCTCCGCTTAGAATTCATAGACCTGGATCTAGACCTGGATCTAGACCTGAATCGCGACCTGAATCGCAACCTAACAGGCTTTTATGGAAGTGTTTAGCAGTTGTTATATTTTTACTCTTAATAGGGAAAATTTGGGGGAGCATTAGCCGCATACCACAAAACTCCAAGCCACTGAATAACAATAGCACGACTCAATCAATTAAACGCCCATCTCCTTTGGATCAATGTGGAGATAAACCTCCAGGCGGTGTCAAAACTTGGTATCCAGTTTTTGTAAATCGTACTGATGAATCTACTTTGAAATATATCCAACAAACCTATTGTCGTGATGCTTTTCTAGTGTATAGAGAATCTGTAGGTCGTGAATCTATACAAGTAGCTTCCTTCCTCAATAAGTCAAAAGCAGATCAATATGCAAAAACTATGATCCGCGAGCCAAAAATCAAGAGCGGTGAAATTGGATCGCCGATTCAGAAATGAGTAATTAGGCGAATTTTCATGAACATAAAATTTTAGAATAGAGGCAACGATCGCACTTCTCTCCTCACTTCTTCCCCACCTTCTCTAATTGCTTGCAAAAAGGCTGTTGAAGTGCGATCGCCATTTCGTCAAGTCCCAACAAACCCAAAACTCGCCCGCCCTCAGTGCGATCGCCCGATCGAACTATCAGTCATGATTCCGCAAGTCCTCAACGTATCGGATATACTGAGATACGACCCGAATAATTTTGGAGTCACCCTATTATGCTAAAGACAGTTTGGGCGATCGTTCGCCAAGGCAAAATTGAATTGTTGGAACCAACAGAAATTCCTGAAGGTGCAAGGATTCTGGTAAAATTCCTACCTGATGATCAGTCTGAATTCTGGCTTCAGACAAGCCGAGTATCGCTAGATGCAATTTGGGATAATACCGAGGATGATATTTATGCCCAGCTACTCCCAAAATGACAACATTGAAGAAGAACTGACATTAAAAGTCCGATCGCGCCCAACAACAGTATCAATCGAAATCCCAACAGATACTTGAGAATCCCTAAACAAAGTAGCACTGCATCGAGATATGCCTTTGTCTGCTTTACTCAAGTTTTACATTGGGCAAGGTTTGCGGGAAGATTTAACAAAATTGTTTAGCGATCGCCTCCTGGAAGCAACAGCCCAAGTTTTGGCACGACATCTAGATTCAGAAGAAGAAGTTTCAACCATAATTCGAGAAATTCAATCTGAAACAGCACGGTAGCCCTGTTTCCTCAACTTCCCCAAATGCGATCGCACTCATACACTCCTCGAAACCGGGTTTTTCGAGAATCTGGGGCTTTGTGACAAGTATTTTCCTAAAAAACCCGGTTTCTCGCTACCCGCGCGCCCAGGGCTATAAAATCTAAAATCCAAAATCCGATCGCCCGCCCAAACCCAAATCTTGCCAATGACTAAATTTAATTAAAATTTGTTAAGATTAACTCGACCTCAGCGCCGGCATCCCATCCGCCGCTAAACCTCCCCTTCCCCAGTCCCCACAACAATGCTGCGACTCGAACACATCAGTAAAATTTACCCCACAGGCGTCGTACTCAAAGATGTCACCTGGGAAGTCAAACCGGGCGATCGCATCGGCTTAGTAGGCGTCAACGGTGCCGGCAAATCCACCCAACTCAAAATCATCGCCGGCGAAATGGAACCCACCTCAGGCGAAGTCATTCGCCCCGCCAGCCTCCACATCGCCTACCTCTCCCAAGAATTTGAAATCGACCCCACCCGCACCGTCAAGGAAGAATTTTGGCGCGCATTCAGCGAAGCCAACGAAGTCCACGAATCCCTAATGGAGGTGCACCGAGAGCTCGAAGCCGCCACCCCAGAAAATCTCGACAACATGATCCACAAAATGGATCGGCTACAACGGCAATTTGAAGGCTTAAACGGCTACGGTTTAGAAGCCCAAATCGAGAAAATTTTACCAGAAATCGGATTTGAGCAAGAAGATGGCGATCGATTAGTCAGCGCTTTCAGCGGCGGCTGGCAAATGCGGATGAGTTTAGGTAAAATTCTCCTCCAAAAACCCGATATCCTGCTGTTAGACGAACCTACCAACCACCTCGACTTAGAAACGATCGAATGGCTGGAAGTTTACCTCAAAGGGCTGACAACCCCAATGGTAATCGTATCCCATGACCGCGAATTTCTCGATCGGCTCTGCACCCAAATAGTCGAAACAGAACGTGGCGTTTCCAGCACCTACCTCGGCAACTACTCATCCTACCTCCTGCAAAAAGCAGAAGCGCGCGAAGCCCAACTCAGCGCCTACGAAAGCCAGCAAAAAGAACTAGAAAAACAGCAAGCATTCGTTGAAAAATTCCGCGCCAGCGCCACACGCAGTACCCAAGCCAAAAGTCGCGAGAAACAGTTAGACAAAATCGAACGCATCGAAGCCCCCACCGGCGGCTTAAAAACCTTGCATTTCCGGTTTCCCCCCGCACCCCGCAGCGGCCGCGAAGTAGCCATAATTGAAAACTTAGTACACACCTACGGCGAGAAAATCCTATTTTTGGGAGCAGACTTATTAATTGAAAGAGGCGATCGCATAGCCTTTCTCGGCCCCAACGGTGCCGGAAAATCTACATTGCTGCGCCTGATCATGGGTTTAGAAACGCCCACCGAAGGTACGGTAAAAATGGGAGGCCACAACGTCATCCCCGGTTACTTTGAACAGAATCAAGCAGAAGCCTTAGATTTGAATAAAAGCGTGATGCAAACCATTCACGACGAAGTACCCGACTGGAAAAATGAAGAAGTTCGGACTTTGTTGGGGCGGTTCTTGTTTAACGGTGAAACAGTATTCAAACACGTTGGCGCTTTAAGCGGTGGAGAAAAAGCCCGTCTGGCTTTGGCAAAAATGCTGCTGGAACCTGTGAACTTGCTAATTTTGGACGAACCGACAAATCACCTCGACATTCCCGCGAAGGAGATGATGGAAGAGGCGATTAAGAATTACGACGGCACTGTAATTATCGTTTCGCACGATCGCTATTTTATCTCTCAAGTCGCTAACAAAATAGTAGAAGTTCGAGACGGCGAGTTTCGGACTTATCTGGGAGATTACCATTACTATCTGGACAAAATAACTGAAGAGAAAGAACTAGCCAAGTTCGCCAAACTTGAAGCTGAGAAAGCTGCCAAGAAATCCGAGAAGGAAGCGAAGAAGAAAGCGGCGGCTAAACAAAAGTAAGTAACTTGACTGGTAGGGACACGGCAATGTCGTGTCCCGATATTGAATTGAGTCAATTTCAATATTAGAGCGCTTCTAAGCTGGGGCAGCATTTAAATAGGATGCTCGGAACGGGCTAGAAGCCCATTCCACAATATCTTTATTGATTTTTAATCCACAATTTAAATGTAGAACAGCTTATCATAGAAAAACTCATTAATAGTTTAACCCAAAATTCTATTAATCATTTGACTTGCCTGTAACTCGTGATGACAGCCACAGCAATTAATAATTTTAGCGAGAACCTCTGCCCCCTGATTTTTGTTTAAAGAATGGCTTCTGGGAACTAAGACACTCCTGCAAATCATCATCTAAATCTCTAGCAAAACCATAATCTGCCACATACTTAATCAACTGATTTACCGGGCCTAATAAGACAGTATCTGTATCTTGTTGCGACAGAAACGTACCGTCAAATCCGTTGATTTTGTAAAAATCTTTGCGGTTAGTATCCGCCGTAACGGAAGCCACAGTAACTCCGTTAGAAGAAAAGCCTTTGAAGCAGATTCTCTTTTCTGTTTGAGCAATCTGAATGTATCGAGAACCGCCGCCGTGATAAATTCCCACCTGTAACGGTAAAGCAGCTAAAGCATTCTCAGCCCCGATGCTGCTCAAAAACAAAACTATAAATCCCAGTTTGGTACAACAGTGCCAAAACTTCATTTGTGATTCCCTCTAATCCAATTAATATTGAAATCTTAACCCAAAATTTTATTAATTATTTGATTTGCCTGCGACTCGTAACTCCCGCCAAACAAATTAAAGTGATTCAAAATATGATATAAGTTGTAAAGCGTTTTGCGCTTTTCATAGCCTGAATCCAGCAACCAAACTTCATTATAACCTCGATAAAATGCTGGGGAAAAACCGCCGAAAAGTTCCGTCATCGCAATATCGACTTCTCTGTCGCCCCAATAAGTCGCGGGGTCAAAAATTACTGGTTCCCCCGCAGCAGTTACCGAGGCATTTCCTCCCCACAAATCCCCATGAACTAAGGAAGGTTGAGGTTTGTAACCCTCCAATAACTTGGGAATAGCTGCTAGCAAAGTTTCCCCTCGACTGAAATTTCCACCACGACGCCTAGCCAACTGTAACTGATAACCAATCCGATGTTCTGTCCAAAATTCTGCCCAATCAGCAGTCCAGTTATTAATTTGAGGAGTTGAGCCGATCGCATTATTCCTATCCCAACCAAAACATCCCCTTAGCAAGGATGAATTCGCCTTTTCTCCCCCCGTTAGCAAGGATGAATTCGCCTTTTCTCCCCCCCTTAGCAAGGGGGGGCTGGGGGGGGTGTATTTGTGCATTTGAGCCAGTTTGCGTCCCATTTGGGCCCAGGCTATCTCGCCCCCGCCACTTCGCAAATCCAGCCATTCCAATACAATATAGGCAGAATTGCCCTCAGTTCCCCAGCAAATCGGTTGAGGAAGGCGAATAGTCTGAGTTTGGGCCATTTGCTGCAAACCCAGCGCCTCAGTTTCAAACATGGCGACTTGGGAAGCTTGATTGATTTTGGCGAAATAAGTGCGGGTACTGCTGTTGATAGCATAGCCTTGGTTGATGCAGCCACCGCTGACTGAACGGCGGTTGTCTATTGAAAATGTGTCTCCGGTTGCTTGGGAGATGTGTGCTGCAATTTTGTGCCACATAGCATCAAATGGTTTTGAGGGCGATCGCCATTAGTGTATCTGACTGGCGACACTTTACTGCGATTAATCGATCGCAGATCGGACACAATAGAATTATTCGACCGTCTTTTTTGTGGATATATCTTAATATCATGTGGGGTCAATTACCATAACAAAAAACTGTTCGTAGTGCGGACTTCAGTCCGCAATATGCTGCGGACTGAAGTCCGCACTACGAACGGCGATATTACTCGCGAACCGCCTGAAGATGACCAGAATAATTCGGTATGCCCAACAGCGGTTCGGGAGTGGCTAGACAATGTAAGGAGAGTCGATCGCCTTGGCGCGATTAATTGCTACCAATGTCTGGTAAATCAAAGCCGAAATCTCAGCCCGGGTGATGTCTCGCTGCCCAGAAAGCCGATCGCGCGCCGGATAGTTTACTACAATCTTCAAAGCTGTTGCTGTGGCTGCGGCGCTTAAAGCAAAATTAGGAATTTGATTGCGATCGGTGTAAACTTTCAAAATATCGGGATTGCCACCCTTAAGTTGTAAACCATTAACCAAAGATACGATCGCCTCTGTCTTCGTCAAATTCTGATTCGGGCCAAACTTCAACCCCGGAAACCCCGACAAAAACCCCGCCCGATTCGCCCGATCGATCGCACTTCTCGCCCAAAAACTCGCCGAAACATCAATAAAATTGGTAGCCGCCGCCTTCGGAATCGGACTAAATGCACTCACCAAAAGCGCCGCATATTGAGCGCGATTTAAACTGTTGTCAGGCCCGAAAGAACCATCAGGAAAACCGCTAATTATATTCGCCGCAGCCAAAGCTTCAATAAACTTTTCTGCCCAATGTCCAGAAATATCGCTGAACCTGGAACCGCCGATATTTGGATTGCCGCCAGCCTTTCTCACCGCAGCTTGCACAGCTTTTAAAGCATTCACTTTCCCGTAACCAAACCAATCGCTGCGGCGAGTATTAGCATCGTAATTTCCCAGGCGATTCCCCAACTGCGGATCGGCATCAACATCGACAATTTTGTCAGCAGTTTGTTCGATAATTCCCCGCACTTCCCGCGCCGTCAAACGGGGGTTTGCCGAAAGCACTAAACCTGCAACTCCAGCGACTACTGGAGTGGCGCTAGAAGTGCCGCCAAAGCTATCGGTGTAGTCCCCCGAGTCGTAGCCGGCAACCCCGACGCGATCGGCAGTAAACACCCCCAAACCTGGCAAATACTCCGACACCTCCGGCGCAGTCGCAATAAATCCGGTTTCTGGTAGCCAGGTTCCAGGCGGTGCGTTGTTGCTGGGCGCGCAAACCGAGATGCTGGTGCCCCAATTGCTGTAGGCTGCTTTTTTGTTGAGGGAAGTGGAAGCAGACACCGCAATTACATCGGGGTGTACGGCAAATCCTGCTAGCCAATTAGTTTTGCCGCCCACAACGTTATTTGGCCAGCCTTTCTCGTCCACAGTCCCGTTAACGGGGCGGTTGGCATTCCCCGCAGCAAACAGAATCACGCAGCCTCTGCCGCCCCGCCCTTGGGTTGCTGCTTTGGTGATAGCGGCGCTTTGGCGTAGGGAAAGCGGATAGTAAACTGCCCCAGGCCCCCAACTGCAAGAGATGACGGCGGCGCCTTTGTCGATCGCCCAATTGAAGATTTTTTCGATCGACTCGTCATCGAGAAAACCCGTGGTACGGATGGGCATCACGGCGCATCCGGGGGCGACGCCGACAGTACCTTTACCGTTTTCTTCCGCAGCGGCGACACCGGCGCAACTTGTCCCGTGGTTGTCCGATTCAGCAACCGGCATCGGGGAAGTGTCGCCGTCTTTGAAATCGATGGGCGAGACGATTTTGCCTTGGCCTTGAAAATCGGGGTGCGTCAGATCGACTGAATCATCGGCGATCGCAATTACGATCGATCGCACGCCGCGAGTCATATCCCAAGCTGGTTCTGCATAAATTTGAGCGCCGCTGACAACTCCGTCACCGCCTTTGTTATTGAGATACCACTGTTTGGGATAAAGCGGATCGCGGGGTGTATAATGTTGCTGAGTTTCTAGGATAATATTGGGTTCCGCCACCAAAACTTCTGGATATCTTGTCAAGCGGTTGGCAATTTTAATCGGGTTTTCGGTTGCTTGTTTGGTGACTTCGCAGACGAAGGTATTGGGAATGCCTTCGACTGGCCGGATTATTGTTAAATTTGCTGCATTGGCGATCGCACTTCGCGATTCTTCGTTTACTTGTTCGCCAAATTGAATAGTAATTCGATCGGTTAAATAAAAGAATGTGCTCGGATTGTTTGCGGGACAATAGACATGGCTAGCAAAAACTACAGCATCGCTGGCGCGGGCGGCTTGCATTGCTGCATCTAGGTTTTCCGGCGCCACTAGATATTCTTCCAGATTACTTTGGCCGACGCGACGGTTAAGTTTTGCCTGATTTGTTGCAGCCCAATTATTTGATGTCGATGCTGTCGCTGACGGACGGACTGTAAAGCGGTTTGGAACTTTTGACAGCAACAATTCATCGCCGCCGCGCTGCAAAATCACTGCCAGACTTGCTTCGGGAACTCCGATACCTTGATAATTTTGTAAGGTATTTGCGGAAAGTGCGATCGGTTGTGTCATTAGAAATGCCCCTGTTCAGTTTTGATCCAGTATTTACTATATCTCTGAAAAACAGGCAAGATGCCTGTTCCACAAAGACTGAATCTTCTGGTGGGGAGTAGGGGTTGGGCTTCTAGCCCGCCCAAAAAAGGCCTATCGACAAATATCGAACAACTCCCATCAAATAAACACGCTAGGATTAACGTTAAAGAATTCTCCCAGCGCCTTAGCTTGCGCCTTGCTAATCGCCCGTTTTCCATTAACCACCTCAGAGACTACTCCTTTGGAACCAATCACACCCACTAAATCGGCTTGTTTGAGTTCGCGAACCTCGATGAGATGCAAGAGAACATCCTGGGGAGTCGCTTCTGGAATTGGGTAATATTTTGATTCGTATTCTTCGATCAAGATTCCCCAGAGACTCAGTAAAGTTTCTTCTTCTAGTGTTAATTCTTCCTTAGACATCAGAAAATCGACTTCTGCGAGGGCAAGATCGTTATCTTCTTCGTTCAGGATGGGCTTAGGCTGAGATTTCGCCAGCAGTTGACCGTAGACTGTTTTCTCGATTGTGATATTCATGGTTCATTTTATTGTTAAATTAGATCGAAACTTACGCATCAAAACCAAAGAAACCGGGTTTTTCACCAATTTTAAAGCCTCAAATGCAGTATTTAGGTAAAAAAACCCGGTTTCTGCCTCCGGGACTAAATCGCCGGGATATGTCCCATCCCCCACGATTTCCTTTGTTTAATCCAAAATCGATCGCACCCTTTGACATTTGAACAAATTTGGTTTACACTTAGCCGGTTGCGATCGCCAATGGTAAGATCGGCTCAAGCTAAATATCTTTTTAAAGCGCCGAGGCGCAAAGTAATTTCATGGTATACTCTGCAACTGTTTGCTGGCTTCGCTTCACCGCCCGGATGACGATCGGGGCGATCGCAGTTTTGACCCTGTTGCAACCGCTCCAAGCCCAAGCACAACAACCTTCTCGGCCAGATAACCAACCGCAAGTCGAACCCGCCGACGACCCCACAGACCCCAACAACCTCCGCCCTGTCACCCCAGACAGCAGCGTACTGAGCATTGCCGGAGGTCAGCGTTTGATGACAGAAGCCAGTGGTGCTATTTCCAGTCAAAATTACACGCTGGCGGCTCAAAAACTTCAAGAATCCCGCCAAATTTTCAATCAACTCTCCAACTTCTACCAGCAACTGGGCAGCAGTTTTGCCGGAATTGACATCCGCTTGGCCGACAGCAACCGCACCAAAGCTGTGGAAACAGCCCAAATGCGCGACGAAGCTACCTACCGGCTGGCGTTGGTACACCGCGCACAAAATAAGCCGGAACTGGCTGTTCCCCTACTGATTCAGATTATTCGATCGCAACAGCCAACTCGCGACTTGGGTAAAAAAGCTTACCAGCAGTTACTGGAATTGGGCTTTGTGGATGCCCCCTATCCCCGGCCTGCGGCAACTCAACCGCGATCGTCTAACAAATAGTTCCACTAAAATACTCAATACAGCCCTTTATCACAAATACCAATGGTTACACCGTCTCAAGTAGCAGAAATGATTCAGACTGGATTACCAGACGCTAAGCTAAAAGTTGAGGATTTGAGAGGCGGCGATCACTACCAGGTGAGAGTAGTCTCTGCTGCCTTTGAAGGGAAAACCCGAGTACAGCAACACCAACTGGTTTACGGAGCTCTCAAACAGGCAATGGCTAGTGAAGCTATCCACGCTTTGGCGTTGGAAACCTTAACTCCGGCAGAATGGGCAGCCAAAAGTGAAGTTGCTTAGTTTTTTAGTCGCAATTATCGCAAGTTTGTGCTTGTGTCAATAGTCGCTTGAGAAACAGTTGCTAACCAAAGAAATCGGCTTTTGCACCGGAATCTATGGCTTTCAACAGTTGACAGTTGACAGTTGACAGTTGACAGTTGACAGTTTGATAGCGACCTCTACCCTTAAGTCCGAGGATTGGAGTAATCAATAGTCTGATTTTAATTTCTCCCTCAAAGACTTGGGGCTTTCAACCAATTCTTTCTGGTAACGAGAAATTTTCGTTAAAAACCCGGTTTCTGCCTCATCAGAAACTACTGTCAACGTTTAAAAATTTTCAAACAATATTAGGAGATACCATGAGTACAGCACATGAAAGAATTGACGAATTGGTTAAGCAAAACAAAATCATGGTGTTCATGAAGGGCAATAAGTTAATGCCACAGTGCGGTTTCTCTAATACTGTGGTGCAAATTCTCAATACGATGGGAGTGCCTTACGAAACAGTTGATGTTTTGGCAGACCAAGAAATTCGTCAAGGCGTTAAAGAGTATTCCAACTGGCCGACAATTCCCCAAGTTTATATCAATGGCGAGTTTCTTGGCGGCTCGGATATTCTGATCGAGATGTATCAAAAGGGCGAATTGCAAGAAGTTGTAGAAGTCGCTTTGGCTTCTTAAACAATTGACAGTTGACAGTTGACAGTTGACAGTTGACAGTTGACAGTAAAGTGTGAAGCGTGAGGTTTTTTTATGGGGATTTAAACTCCACTCCCCCACGCCACATTCCTGAAGTGGGGAAGTTAAACCCGCTAGCGGACAATTGTCAATTGCCCACTGTTTAAAATCAGACAGAACAAACATAGCCCCGACTTCTTCAAGAAGCCGGGGATCTAATAGCAACCGGGTTTTACGTTGAATTAGGTTCATTTATAGCAGAAGCAAGAAGGAAGAAGGAAAAAGCAGGAAATCACAAATAACCAATTCCCGATTCCCGATTCCCTCTTTTGCCGATGCCCGATGCCCAAATAATCAGCGGGTTTATTAAACCAAATTTGGTGTTTAATAATAGTCTGATTCAGCTTGCGTTTGTGTCTGTGGCATTTCAAAATTGGAAGTATCGTGAATGTAACGCGCTGCTTCTTCCTCTAATCTGTGAATCAGATAGGGTTCCAGGCTGTTACAATGTCGCAGGGCTGCGAGGTAGCCATCTAAGTAAAGCCGCAGGTCATCGAAACGATAACCTCTATTCCACATTTCGACGAGAGCGTCGGTGAGTTTTTGGTAGTGCCGGATTGTTTGGGTATCTTGTAGCATGGTCTGAGTTTGAAATCCTTTGTGGTGTATAATGACGGCGGGATTTAGGAACTGCCCGGATTCATACTGAGCAAGCTCAGAAGAGAGGCGATTGCTAAATAAAAGCTTTTACCCTGCTCAACAGGCTACCCTCCATAAAAAATTTCACTTGCTGCTATGCAGTGGCTCGACTCTTTGGCGCGCACCTAAATAATTCACCGTGCGTTTAATAGAATCGGGATGTTGCTGAATTTGGCGATCGAACTGAGTGAGTGTTCCGGCTACCGAGCGAACGGTTGCACGCATTTTAGTTTCAGTTACGCGATTTGTCAACTTCCTGGGAGTGGATACCCTGTCGGGGGGTTCGGTCAAAGCAGGTGGCTAGGTCATAGGCTCGATCGGCTGTAAGCTATATTATTTTCATTGTAAGCTCACCGCCAGAATGATTTAACCTTTCTCAGGTCTGACGATCGCAATTTGACCAAATCTTTAAAATTGATACTAGAAGTTTGTTCGTCGCTTTAAACGCAGCTTATGCTTGAGTAGCCATGGTTACAAAACCTTGACAAAAGCTCTGTTAACCTGGTACCCATTAGTGATAAGGGAAGCTCGCCGTTGTGGGATCTGCAAGTATTTCAATTGTTGAAGGAAATCCGCACCTGCGATCGCTCTTGGGCTGGCATTTACAGCAAGTCGGTCACTGGGTGCACCAATCAGCGGATATCAGTCATGCTAGGGAAATATTTTTCAGCCGCCAGCCAACCCTAGTGATTCTTGATGCCCAATTGCCTGATGGGGACGGTTTGGAATTTTGCCGCTGGCTTCAACAGCAGCAGCAATCGCTGATTTTGATGCTATCAGCGCGAAATTCAGAAGCGGATATTGTGGAGGGTTTGAAGTCGGGCGCCGACGATTACCTGACTAAACCGTTTGGGATGCAAGAATTTATGGCTAGGGTGGAAGCCCTGATGCGCCGCAACCGCACAATGGTACCGCCCGCGATGCTGGAGTGCGGGCGGCTAAAAATTGACTTGGTACAGCGCCGAGTCAGGCTGCATGAGGAACACATCGAGCTTACTCCCCAGGAATTCAGCCTGCTGTACGTGCTGGCTCAAGCTGGAGGAGTGCCTTTGTCGCGCTCCGATTTGCTGCGTCGGGCGTGGCCGGATGCGATTGACAACCCGCGCACGATCGACACTCACGTACTCTCTCTGCGGAAAAAAATCGAAATCGACCCGCGACAGCCGAGTCTAATTCAAACTGTGCGGAATGTCGGCTACCGCCTGAATCTGGAATTGTTGAATACGAATCAACAACATTCACCCGTATTCGGCGCTCCGACATCTGAAACTATCATTAGCCGATAGATCTGATTTTAGGTTGAGAATTGATGTGCGATCGCATCTGTTCTCGCGGCCATAATAAAATCATTCCGGTGTAGTCCAGAAATCGAGTGAGTCCACCAAGTAACGGTAACTTTTCCCCACTCGGTTAACAGTGCGGGGTGATGCCCTTCTGTTTCTGCTGCTTCGCCTACACTGTTAGTAAAGGCGATCGCACTTTTGAAATCCGGGAACTTGTAAGTGCGCTCTAACTGGGGAATGCCATTTTTTTCAATCAAATTCCAGTCGGGAATTTGAGGTTTGAGTTGGACAATTTCGTAAGCTGTGACGCGGGGAGAGTTTGGGAGGCAGGCGGCACATTTTTCTTGCAATAGGGTGGGCATAAATTGCTTTTTAGTTCGATGATAGTTTTCTGGGTATTCTATTAGGATTAAGCTAAAGGTACATAACTAATGCGATCTAGATATTCATCATCATCAGCCGCTTCTGCAATTAATACTAAATCAGCAATCACTTGACCAACATCTGCTTGACGGCGAAGTACCAAAATTCCTGGTAAATGATGACCTGTGCTTAAATGATCTGCCAAGTGAAATGGCATTGAGCGGCGGTTCTTAGTAATGAGTAAAAAACCATTTTTTTCACACCAAACTATAATTTCTGGATCTAGTGTACCTCTAGGTGGCACACCTGAATCGCCAACCGTGTGGATAATTAAATTTGGTAGATGACGCAATAGCTGTTCGCGATACAAGGACGGCATATTTTCATCTATAAGGTACTGAATTGCCATTTATTGTGCTGCTGCCCGATTCGCATCGCCTTCTGCTTTTAACTTCCGAAGCCGTAAGACAACAGGCGGAGGATTTTTATCGTGTTCTGCCTGTGCTTTTAGAGTGTACTCTAACCAATCTTCTACATACTTTTCTACAATTTCTGGATTTTGTAGATAGTAAAAAATTGTAGCGTAAATTTGCTCTAAAGTTACTGTGGGAAACAGCTCTGCTATGACTTCTGGTGATTTCTTACCATAAATGTATTCATCGAGAATATCCTCGATCCCAATGCGGGTCTCTTTAATGCGAATATCATCAGCCGCCCAAAAATCAAAATAGTCTTTTAATTGCTTTGGTTGCTTGACTACAGTTACTTCTACAGTTTTACTCATTGTCTCTGGCTCGCTATCGAACACTTACCAACTTTAATTATAGCACGATCGTTGTGCGTCAGCCTGATGTAAATAAATGTTCGATCGCCCGTTTTTTCGGATAATTCATCAAAGAGCGATCGCACTCTCTTTTTCCGCCCAATTCAGTATTAACCGTTCAAAAATCGATCGGGATCGATGCCAGATTCCCGCAGCCTTTCGATCAAAGATTGTAAGCGAGTTTCGGCAATCTCTGCACGCTCCTGTGCCTCATCTGCCCGCTCTTGTGCCTCATCGGCACGCTCTTGTGCCTGCTCGGCTCGCTCCTCGGGAGTCGGAATCCAATTGCCTTCACTATCGTACCAGCGCAACCACAGTCGATCGACTCCCAGATAATCCCCGTGCCACAAACCCAAGCCTAAATCAATCTCAGGCATCCACAGGCGCGAGTCAGACAGTTCTAATTCTTCATAGCGAGCGCCATCCAATTTAAAAGCCCTCAATCGATTAGTGTAGCGGCTGAAAACAACATAATAAGGAATTCGCAAAACCTGCTCATAAACTTCCCATTTTCTGAGCGGCTTTTCCGAACTCGGTTCGTGGTTAATGTTACCATTACCTGCTATTTGTTCAGGTGCAGACGGTATATTTTGCCCCTCGTTTTCTCCCAAATCTTCTTTTTCTGTTCCCGGCGAGAGCAATTCTACAATCACAAAAGGATTCACACCCTCTTGCCAAATGACATAACTCAGCCGCATATCAACTTCATCATACAATCGGGAAACTCCGACAACTCCAAACCAATCCGGGCGCTTGTACCAAAGCGGGTGACGCACGTCATAATAAAGATTCATGTCGCTCCCGGTAAATATTTGGGAAGCCGAATAGGTGGAAGGGCGGAAAGTGTAGCTCAGCAACTGCGGTTGCAAGCCGTGAAATTCATCAGGCAAACCAGGTTCCTCCGGATTTTCGCTGGGTAGATCGTACATCGTGGGAAGCGTTTCTCTGGGCGATCGGGGCGGCTCTGTTTGAGGCACGGGATATTTAGGAAACATAAGAATTTAGGGGAATAACTGACTTTATTTTAACTCAAGCAATATTAAGCAGGTGGCTGATTTCCCAGCATCTAATTTCGTTAAATTCAAAAGGTTTGTAGTGAGGACTTTAGTCCGCATCAAATTCTGCGGACTAAAGTCCGCACTACAAACCTATTCGATCCAGCTAACAACTTAGCTGCTCGTAAGCTTTCAACGGCTTTGGTTAAAAAAGCAATTTGTTCTGGTATCAAATCAATACTCCTTCTCTGCGAACATTTAGAAAGAAAGGACTTCTCTCTTGCTGAAAACGTGCTGCGGAGGCGAAAGCCCGGGAAATTACTACAGTACGATCTAAGCACAAAGCAGCAACAAATTCACTCGTGCGAGCGATTTCTTTGCCAGCACTCACAGGTTCGTCCAATACAACCAAAATATCAATATCAGAATCTGGTTTCGCATCTCCTCTGGCTTGGGAACCGTAGAGAATTAACTGCACAAGTCTGTCGCCGTACAAATCATTAAAGTAGTGGCGCAGTTCAGCTAATATTTCTGGTAAATTCTCGTTCATATTGTTGGTTTATCAAGTTATAGCGGATCTAGCTCTCATATGAGGTACGTTGTTGGGCTTCAGCCCTCTTAGTGGAACTGGTTATATAAGCTATCAGTCATACCTCATCTTTTTGAGAAAGGCTATATATTGTCAGATTATGGATAATCTGGGCGGAATAACACCGCGATCTTATTTGTATTGTAGATGTTGGTGAAATCACGCCCCGATGATATTGAAACAAGTAGTCGTTCGCTCAACCGATAATTTTCTTAATCAAATCCAACTTGCCTAGATAGGGAGCGTAGCGCCATTTAAAGTCAAGTAAAAATGACTTTTGCAGCACGCTTTTTTGATGTGAAAAAGTATCAAAACTGGCTTTCCCATGATAGCTACCAATACCGCTGTCGCCAACTCCGCCAAAAGGTAAAGTTGTAACTCCGACTTGCATCACCGTGTCGTTGATGCAAACTCCGCCGGAAGAAGTTTCGCGCAAAACTCGTTCTTGTTTCTCCTTATCCTTTGAGAACAAATACAAAGCTAGCGGTTTGGGGTGGGCGTTGATTTGGGCGATCGCCTCTGAGAACTCTTCATACTCCAAAACGGGCAAAATCGGGCCAAAAATCTCATCCTGCATCACCGGCGAATCCCAGGAAACCTTGTCAATTACCGTCGGCGCAATATATTTGTCTTCGACGTTAGTTTGACCGCCCGCGACAATTTCACCATCTTTGATAAACTCTGCCAAACGTCCTAAATGATGCTGATTGATAATTCGGGAATAGTCGGGACTTTTCTGCGGATCTTCGCCGTAAAATTCGTGAATTGATGTTTTAATTGCTTGCATCAAAGCGGGTTTAACTTTTTTGTCAACTAACAGGTAATCTGGAGCAATACAAGTTTGACCGGCATTGATAAATTTGCCCCACGCAATGCGTCTTGCAGTATATTCAACTTGAATGTCTGAGTCTACAATGCAAGGACTTTTGCCACCCAATTCTAATGTGACAGGTGTGAGGTGTTTGGCGGCGGCTTCCATGACTACTTTACCGATTTTTGTGCCTCCGGTAAAGAAGATGTGGTCGAATTTTTCGGCTAATAATTGTTGGCTGATTTCAACTCCTCCTTCGATGGCTGCGATGTAGGCGGGATCGAAGGCTGTGAGAATCATATCCGCGACAACTTTCGACGTGTGCGAGGCGATTTCTGAGGGTTTGAGGATGGCGCAGTTGCCGGCGGCGATCGCCCCGACTAAAGGTGATATCATGAGCTGAAACGGGTAATTCCAAGGCCCGATGATTAAAACGACGCCCAAAGGTTCCGGGTAAATCCGGGCTGAGGCGGGGAATTGATCGATCGGTGTTGGCACTTTTTTGGGCTTGGCCCACGATTCAACGTTTTTGATGGCATAATTAACTTCTGCGAGCGCAGCAATTTCAAAATAAGCCTCATACTCCGGCCTGTTCAAATCAGCCTTGACAGCATCCACAATCCGTGATTGATTGGAGACGATCGCACTTTTGAGATTTTTGAGTTGTTCGATCCGAAAATCCACATCTTTAGTTTTCCCAGTAGCAAAAAATTGTCGCTGCTCCCGGATCGTATCCCTGACACTCAATAGCATATTTTCTCCTGTATCTATCTACATAAATGTTACAATAAAAAAATGAAAATATCAAAAATCAATTTTTTATCTTCCTGTTTATCATTGCTTTGCTTGTTCGCAGTTACAAGCTGCAATTCGAGTTCTCAAAAACAAGTTGTTATTTGCTCAAAAGACTTTAGCGAACAAGTCATCCTTGCAGAAATTTTAGCACAGCACATCGAAGCCAAAACAGATATTAAAGTAGAACGCGAACTCAACCTCGGAGGCTCGCTTTGCCATCAATCCCTAACAGCAGGAAAAATTGACTTGTACGTCGAATATACGGGTACAGGTTTTACCAACATTCTCAAACAAAAGCCGATTTCTGACCCCAAAAAAGTCCTCGCCTACCTCAAACAAGAATATCCCAAACAGTTTAAAGCCGAATGGACTGAACCCCTGGGATTTAATAACAGTTTTGCGATTATTTTGCGGGGAGACGATGCCAAAAAACTTAACTTGCAAAATCTCTCGCAATTGGGTAAAGCTGCACCAAAATTGCGCGCTGGTTTCGGGCCGGAATTCAAAGATAGAGAAGATGGATTTCCCGGATTGGCTAAAACTTACGGGATTAAATTTGCGGAAGAACCGAAGGAGTTGCTGTTAGGATTGCTTTATCAAGCACTGCAACAAAAAGAAGTAGATGTGATTGCTGGAGGCACAACCGATGGTTTGATTCAAAGTTTGGGTTTGGTAGTGCTCAAAGATGATAAGAACTATTTCCCGCCCTATGAAGCTGTGCCGGTTGTGCGATCGCAAATTTTGGAAAAATATCCCGAATTGCGTCCAGTGCTCGCAGAGTTGGGCGGCAAAATCTCCGAGGAAGATATGCGCCAACTCAACTATCAAGTTGATGGGAAACAGCAGGATGCCACACAATTAGCGCGGCAGTTTTTGCAGCAAAAATTGGGTGAGTCCAAGCCTGCAACTCCGGCGAAATAAAGGCACGAATTATGCAAAAAATGGTTGGATATCATGTCGAGCAAAATATCAACTATAGGTTTGTAGTGAGAACTTTAGTCCTTCTTTTTGCGGACTAAAGTCCTCACTACAAACCTACAATCGGGTGCGTCTCGAAGAAGACCGGGCGAATAGAATTCGCGTCTATACAAGCAAAACCTGCCTCCGCAGGTTGAAGAACGAACGGTTAAAATTATGTGATCTTCTTCAGAAGACCGGGCGAATAGAATTCGCGTCTATACAGACAAAACCTGCCTTCGCAGGTTGAAGAAGGAACGGTTAAAATTATGTGATCTTCTTCAGTCCGCGGAGGCGGACTTTGTTTGTGTGCCCGTAAACTCCGCGGTTTTAACCGCCGTCTTTCTTCATTTTTTCTAAACCTGGTTTCAACCGCCGTCTTTCTTAAGTTCCTTCACTCAGCTTCACTCAGCCTCCGCAAATTCAAAATATCGCTCATATTTTTAATCTGCATACAAGTCCGCTCGAACTGTTCTTTATCCTGGATATCCATGCACAAGTCAATTAATGCCGGCAATCCTGGATATGTTTTGACTTGAGCGCTGCGGACGTTCACTTTGTTGTCTTTTAAATGCGATAATACATCATTGAGAACTCCCACTCGATCGAGCGCTTCGACTTGAATGTTAACCGGATAAGTATTGGGGCGAGATTCATTGCGGTTGGTGGAATTCCAACTCACAGGAACTAATCTATCACCCGGTACACTCTCAACATTTGAACAGCCTTGTCGGTGAATCGAAATTCCTCGGATGCGAGTCACTACTCCAATAATTGATTCGCCGGGAATCGGACAGCAACAGCCGGCTAAATGATACAGCAATCCTTCTACACCTGCGATCGGCGATTTGCTCGGAGATGAACTCGGTACGGGTTTGGGTGCGGCTGATGCAGGTATTTGTACTGGCGATTCCTGGATTCCTGCGGGTGCAGCTTCTATTTTTTGCTGCACTTTGACTAAATCTCGCAGTCGGTTGACTACGAGATTTAGGGTGACTTCGCCGTAGCCCAAACCTGCGATTAAATCTTCGACGCTGTGGTAGTTGCAGCGCTGAGCTACTGATTGCATGGGTTCAGATTTCAGCAAGGATTCTAAGCCGTTTTTACCTAATTCTTTTTCCAGCAATTCCCGCCCGCGAGCGAGGTTTTCATCTCGGTGCGATCGCTTTAACCACTGGCGAATTCGGTTTTTTGCTCCGTTTGTCTTGACAAAGTTTAGCCAGTCGGAACTCGGATGGCCATTTTTTTGATTCAAGATTTCTACAATGTCGCCATTCTTTAAAACCTTGTCTAGTGTCACCATTCGCCCGTTGACTCTGGCGCCGGTGCAGCGATTGCCTATTTCTGTGTGAATGCGGTAAGCAAAATCTACGGGTGTTGACCCGCTGTTGAGAGCAATTACGTCTCCGTTAGGAGTGAAAACGTAGATATCTTCGTCGAATAAGTTGTCTTTAATGCTTTGTAAATATTCGCGATCGTCTTTGAGATCGGTTTGCCATTCTAGCAGTTGTCGCAGCCAGGTAAATTTTTCGTCGTCGCCGGTTACTGTGGTATTGGAACCGCCGGTTTCTTTGTATTTCCAGTGGGCTGCTATGCCGTATTCGGCAATGTGGTGCATTGCTACGGTGCGAATTTGGACTTCGATGGGGCGGCCGCTGGTGCCGATGACTCCGGTGTGCAACGATTGATAGCGGTTGGCTTTTGGTAAACCAATATAGTCTTTGAAGCGGCCGGGAATCGGGCGGAATGAATCGTGGACGATCGCCAATGCGCGATAACAGTCATCATTGCTTTCTACTATGATCCGCACCGCAGCAATATCGTACACTTGGTTAAAGCCTTTTTGCCTGCGCTGCATCTTCCCATAAATCCCGTACAAATGTTTGGGACGACCGCTGACTTCATAGCATTTAATGCCTAAATTGTCAAGCCTGTCTCGCAAACAATCTGTGACTTCTGCAAGTTGGGTTTCTCGATCGCCCCGCTTGACTGCCACCAAGTCCTGAATTTCGCGGTAAGCTTCCGGTTCCAGGTATTTAAAGGCTAAATCTTCCAATTCCCACTTAAAGCGCCCGATACCCAAACGGTTCGCCAGGGGAGCAAAAATCTCTCGGGTTTCTAGGGCAATGGTGCGCTGCTTTTCTTCGGACAAATGCTCCAAAGTCCTCATATTGTGCAGCCTATCTGCGAGTTTGACGACAATCACGCGAATATCTTTAGCCATTGCTAGGAACATTCGGCGGAAATTTTCGGCAAGGCGCTCTGTTTTGCTGGAAAAATTAAACTTAGAAAGCTTGGTGACTCCTTCGACTAACTGTCGCACTTCTGCCCCAAACCGCTGTTCTATTTCTTCGAGAGTAATATCTGTATCTTCCACAATGTCATGGAGGAAACCAGCAGCAATCATAGCGCTGTTTCCGCCCATATATCGGAGTATTCCAGCTACAGCTACGGGATGGCAAATATAAGGTTCTCCCGATTTGCGGTACTGTCCTTCGTGCAAGTCGCGGGCAAATTCAAAGGCCCGACAAATTAAGCCGTTGTCCGTCGTACAATTCGGATTTGGGGCTTCGTCAGGTTGCGATCGAGCATTCAGACATTCTTGCAGCCAGTCGGGAACTATGCAAGGATCGATCGCATTCGAGGGAGTCAGAGTGTTTGCGTTCATGGGGTACACCTTTAAAAATTAGAAATACAAATGGTTAAATGCCAGTTTTCGGTTGAATTGCCGAAATTATGTGTTTAGTTATACTAAACTAATTGAATGCCACAATTTGCAATTCAAAAAAATAGTCAATTTTTCTGTTAACTATACCTATCTAATTGCGAGTCGCCCCCCCTCGCAGGTAGGAAAATATAGTGACTCCACTGCCGCCACTGCGGTCGATCGATCGGGTAAAATGGGGATATTTTGGCGGTAGCAGTGGAGGTCAGTCGATTTGAGATTTGAGATTTGAGATTTGACTCGACAGATGAATCTGGAACTAGGGTCTAAAATTTGAAGATATCCACTCTAGCGAGCATTAGGACACTGTACCTGTTTTTGGTGGAGCGGGCGATCGGCATTTACAGGCAACGCTAAACTCAAAGCAGAAGCCAGAGCGATCGAGTCACGCCCCCAGTGATGAAATTTTCTCAAAAAACAGGGAATTGCTGCAAAAAGGCACGGCTTTCCTTCATCTGAGCCAACCTTAAGCAAGAATCTACTTTGATTATAAATATAAATTTGTTCACAAAATCATGATATTGTCCGAAGACCGCCGCCATTGCTACGAAGAATTACAGCAAGCACTCGAACAGCTACAAAGAACTGTTACACAGGATAAGGTCGATCGGGCAGCGCTGGCGATCGAATACAAAAAAGTGCAACAATTTTTCGGAAACCAAATTATGAGAGTCCCCAGCGCTGAGTTAGACGCCTCAGAACCCCCCCCAGAACAGTCATATTTGACGGAAATTCACAAGCAACTGCGGTTATTGGGAACAGATGTCACGTTTTTGCAAGTAGCGAAGCAGCCAGCAACAGCATCCGCAAGGCAAACTGCGACGGCGGAGCGACTTAACACGCTAATTGGCTACTGCGGCGCGGTGCTCCAAAAAAATTCTGGTGCGCCCGGGCCCGTCGAGATGCAAAATTAATAACTGTTTTCGTATAGTAAACGATTTCTTGTAAATTCCTTGAAGATAGCGGTAGACATTGATAGTATGTAATCAATAAAAAACCACCGTGTATGACGAATTCCAATACATTGGATACGGACTCAACTTCACACGCAAAGAAATTCTTGCCTTTTTGGGACAAGTCATGTCAGGAGATATCGAGACAGTTGTGGTCGTCGATCGCTTTGACCTACTCGCGCCCAGGAGTTGACAGATCCATATTATCAAGTGGATCTGTCAACAGCAAAATTGCTAACTCCTGGTTCTGTGCCGAACAGACTTATCTCCCCAACCAGAAATGGTTGAAGATATCCTATGAATCATCCAGGCTGACGATTGCGGACTCTACTCCCAGCGTCAAGACAAATCTACTATCCAAAAAGATCAGAGTCTACCCGGAAACAAAACTAGCTCAGAAATGGCGGACATGGATAGCCGCAAGCAGATGGTGTTACAATCAAGCAATTGCCATTCTCAAAAATGAAAAAATCGGTAAATATGAATTGCGTAAACGCATCATGGATTCAGCACCTGAATGGGTGTCTCAACAGCCATACAACCCGCGTCAACTAGCAGTATTTCAAGCCTGCGAAGCACACAAAGCAGCTTGTAAATCCCAAGGTACAGCCAAGTTTAGAAGTTGTCAAGAACCAACTCAAACTATTAGGTTTCAAACAGCGAACTGGAAATCAAACACATTCTATCCGCGCGAAACCAAAGGCTTGTCTTTTAAAGCGTCTGAAGCAATAGTGGAGGTAATGCAACACGAACCAACCCTTAGTATTATCAACGATCAATGGTTTATCTGCTATGCGGTTGACACTGTTGCACCGCCTCCGACTCAATCCGAATTAGCGATTGCCTTAGACCCGGGAATCAGAACATTTATGACAGGATTTGACGGTCATAATATACTGAAATTAGGCAAAAGTGATATCGGTCGCATTTATCGGTTAGCCAGACATTTAGACAAGTTAATGTCTCGGCTCGGAAAAAGCAAAGGTAGTCAGTTTAAGCGGCTGCGGTATCGATTGAGAAAAGTAGCAGCAAGGATTCGTGTTAAGATTAAGAACTTAGTTTCGGAATTGCACAATAAGGCGGCTAATTACCTAGTTAGCAAGTATAAGTTAATTTTCTTGCCAACATTTGAAACGCAGCAAATGGTAAAAAAGGGTAAGCGAAAACTTGCCACGAAGACAGCTAGAGCGATGGTGACTTTGAGTCATTATCGTTTTAAACAAACGTTGAAGCATCAAGCATCCAAGTACGGTTGTGTTGTAGTAGACGTGACAGAAGAGTACACCAGTAAGACTTGTTCAAAATGCGGTCATATCCATAGCAAGTTGGGCGGCTTAAAAACGTTTAAATGTCCCGAATGCGGACACACTCTGGACAGGGATTTAAACGGCGCTTTCAATATTCTGTTGAAAGCTTTGAGGGATACCTCCATGTCTGGTAAGCTGCAAGCTTTCCAGATTATGCCATACACAGTAGATTTGGGTGGATTCCTAGATTTACCGGGTTAAATGTATCTGAATTAACAGGGAATATAGATAAGGCAAGGAGAAATAAAGCGGTGGAATGTCCAAAATGCAAGCATCCCAACTTAGACGGTGGCACCTTAGCCGGCAGTATGTCGGTGCAGTGGTGTCCCAACTGTTACGGTATCTGGATTCCGGGCAAAGAATACGAAGCTTGGCAGAAAGAACACAGCCTCTGGTACAACAAATCCGAGAAGCCTCAGCCGACTGGCACTCTCGGCATAGAATTCACGCCGTCTCCCTACGACAGCAAAGCAGCACTGTGTCCCGAAGACGGTCACTATCTGTCGCGGGCAAAGGTTCCGTTTAGCAGAGTGCCCTTTTACATAGAGCGCTGTATGCTGTGCGGAGGAATTTGGTGCGATAACGGCGAGTGGGATATTCTCGAAAGTCTGGGATTCCACACCGAGATTGACAAGATGTTTTCTCCCAACTGGCAAGCTAAGGCCCGCGTGCAAGAACTCGCTGCTCGGGAACGTCAGGTGCTGACTGAGAAGCTGGGCCCGGATATCGCCGGATATGTGTTGGAACTAGCGGAAGTTTTAGCAGACCATCCCCATGCTGATTGTGCGGCTACTTACATATTGCGGAGAGCTGAGTTGAAACGAAAGGAAATTTAGTCAGTTGGCAGTTGGCAGTTGGCAGTTGGCAGTTGGCAGTTGGCAGTTGGCAGTTGGCAGTTGGCAGTTGGCAGTTGGCAGTTGGCAGTTGGCAGTTGGC
>NZ_JAEQCX010000058.1:0-62549 GCF_020738035.1 Microcoleus sp. PH2017_28_MFU_U_A | reverse complement strand
CAGTTGGCAGTTGGCAGTTGGCAGTTGGCAGTTGGCAGTTGGCAGTTGGCAGTTGGCAGTTGGCAGTTGGCAGTTGGCAGTTGGCAGTTGGCAGTTGGCTGTGGTCATTAGTTATCAAATACTGACTAACAACTGACAACTAACTGACAACTAATAATTAACTGCTATCATGTCTGGTCGATTGTCATTAATAAAATTGTTTGTAGTAAGGATGAAATTTATCCCGTCACCCCGATTGATGACTCGCCGTCCTCACTACGAACGATTTAGGATTATATGACGGGACATGATATGACCAATAACCAATAACCAATAACTAACAACTAATAACTAACAACTAATAATTAACAACCAATAACCAATAACCAATAACCAATAACCAATAACCAATAACCAATAACCAATAACCAATAACTAAGGACTAAGGACTAAGGACTAATGACTAATGACTCTTCTCTATTTTCGGTTGAAAATCTGCGAGTAGCTTATCCTCAGCGGCGGGGCCAATCCGGTTGGGCCGTTGATGGGGTTTCCCTGGCGTTGGAACCGGGGGAAAAACTGGGATTAGTTGGGGAGTCTGGGTGCGGTAAGTCAACTTTGGGTAGGGCGGCGATGCGGTTGCTGCCGGATTCGACTTTGGTTGAGGGGCGGGTTGGTTTTGGTGGAGAGTCGGTGTTTGAGATGAATGCTTCGCGGCTCAGACGCTTTCGGGGCGAAGCTGTGGCATTGATTTTTCAAGATCCGATGACTCGTCTCGATCCTTTGATGACTGTTGGGGAACACTGCATTGAGACTTTGCAGGCTCACAGACCGAATTTGAATCGCAAGGAAGCTAAGAAACGGGCGATCGAGATTTTGGATGCTGTGAAAATTCCGGCGTCTCGCTGGTCGCAATTTCCCCACGAATTTAGCGGTGGAATGCGCCAAAGAGTGGCAATTGCTTTGGCTCTTTTGCTCGATCCTAAATTAATTGTGGCGGATGAACCGACGACGAGTTTGGATGTAACTGTCGCTGCTCAGATTTTGCAGGAGTTAACCCGACTTTGCGCTTCAAGAGGAACGGCGATTTTATTGATTTCTCACGATTTGGCGATGGTGGCTGAGTATTGCGATCGCATTGCGGTGATGTACGGCGGCAAAGTCGTGGAAACGGGGCCAGTGCTGGATGTTTTTGAACGGCCGCAACACGAATATACTCGATCGCTCCTGAAAGCAGCTTTGCACATTCAAGCTGATTCGGGTAAAGGGTTAACATCGGAGGAAAGAAGGACTGAAGTCCTCACTACAAACTTAACAAATTCACCTCTGTTGACTGTGACGAATTTACAGCAGCACTACAGTTTAGAAAGCAATTTATTAGACCAGTTATTTTCGAGGAACCGCCAGGTAATTAAAGCCGTAGACGGCGTTAGTTTAGAGCTGGAGCGGGGAGAAATCCTCGGGCTTGTAGGGGAGTCCGGCTGCGGCAAAAGTACGTTATCGCGCACAATTTTGCGACTGATTCCCCCGACAGGTGGGAAAGTGGAATTTCAAGGCATAGATATCACTGCCTTGAGCCGCGATGCTGTCAGGAAACACCGCCGCCAAATGCAAATGGTATTTCAAGATCCTCACGCTTGCTTGAATCCAATGATGACTGTCGGGCAAAGTATTGCCGATCCTTTGTTGATTCACAAATTAGCTAATGGAGAGGAAGCTAAAAAACAAGTAATCCAAATGTTAGAGCGGGTGGGTTTGACTCCTGGGGAGGATTTCTTTCGCCGCTATCCGGGGGAACTGTCGGGGGGACAACAGCAGCGGGTTTCCATCGCCAGAGCTTTGATTACTCGGCCGCAACTGATTATTTGCGACGAACCTGTGAGTATGCTGGATGCTAGCGTACAGACTCAAGTATTAGAGCTGATGTTGGAGTTGAAGCAGGAATTTAATTTGACTTATCTGTTTATTACCCACGATTTGTGGGTGGCGAGATTTTTTTGCGATCGCATTGCGGTAATGAATTCGGGAAAAATTGTGGAAATCGGGAAAACTAGGGATATTTTTACTAATCCGCAGCACCCTTATACTCAGGAGTTATTGCAGGCTGCTCCTTTACTGGCTCGAACTCAATAAAAATGTATAAAATTAGCGCAATCAGATATTAGTCAGCAACTTCTATATGGATTTCGGAAATTTCTGATTAAATTCGTTACAGTGAAGGGATACTTTTCAAATCATCCCACGGACACCAAGCAAATATGGCAAAATCTGACTTAGGCAGTTTTGCGGTGGCATCCGAAGCCTCACTCGAAATCGCAGAGGATGAGGACACCGAGATCGATCGTCCGACGGTAAGTAGATCGTCAGCATACAACAGTTGGTCTGCCGACGATCCCGTGGGAGCTTTGTTCAAAGAAATGGCTCGCTATCCCCTACTGACTGCCACCGAAGAGGTAGAGTTGGCGCGCCGCGTTCAAGAATTGGTAGCCCTTCAGGAACTAGAAGAGCGTTTAAAGCAGGAATTGGACAGAGTGCCCACAAAAGCTGAACTAGCCACGGCTTTGGGGGTGAGCGAAACTCAACTGCAACAGATCCGCTACCAGTGTCAGTCGGCGAAACGGAAAATGATCAGCTCTAATTTGCGCTTGGTGGTTTCGATTGCCAAACGCTATCTCAACCGGGGCGTGCCTTTTCTTGATTTAATTCAGGAAGGATCTTTGGGTTTGAACCGAGCCGCCGAAAAGTTCGATCCTGAGAAGGGTTATAAATTTTCTACCTATGCCTATTGGTGGATTCGCCAAGGAATTACCCGCACAATTGCCAATCAAGGGCGGACAATTCGGTTGCCGGTTCACATTGTCGAACAGTTAAATAAACTCAAAAGAGTTTATCGGGATTTGAGGCGTTCTCTTCAACGCAATCCCACTGAACTTGAACTTGCTAAAGAAATGGAAGTTACTTCCGAACAGCTTCGTTACCTCCAGCAAGTGCGCCGCCAATCTTTGTCTCTCAACCACCGCATCGGCACGGAAGAAAGTTCGGAACTTTTGGATGTTATTGAAGATAATGCAACGCAATCTCCCGAAGCTCAGATGAATGAGATGATGATGCGCCAAGATATTTTGGAGGTGTTGGATAATATTTTGACTGAGCGGGAAAAAGAGATTGTTGCTATGCGTTACGGTTTGATAACTGGCGAACCTTACACTTTAGAAGAAGTCAGTAGTTTGTTCAATCTGTCCCGCGAACGAGTCCGTCAAATTCAAAATAAGGCTATGCGAAAGCTGCGCCGCCCTCAGGTGACGGAACGGTTGAAGGGCTGGTTGAAATAAGCTTCAAAACATTGAGTTTGCATTGTGAAAAGTCTTAAATATTGGACGGCGAATGAAATTCGCGTCTATACAAACAAAACCCGCGGAGGCGGGTTTAATTGGTTTAACTGGTTCCAAGGCAGGGGAGCATCTTATTTTTGTAAAAAGCATTTTTTTCTTATAGTGCGAGCGTCCCCGCTCGCGTATCGTATAATACGCGATCGCCCCCGCTCGCGTATCGTATAATACGCGATCGCCCCCGCTCGCGTATCGTATAATACGCGATCGCCCCCGCTCGCACTATTAAATGCAAAACTGAGATCCTCCCCCAAGGCAGAGCCTTGGAACAGATATTCAGAGGCTCTGCCTCGGCTGGGAAAAAAGGAGGCAGAGCCTCCAGATCTGCGTTACTAGGCAGGAGCCTGGTAACGAGTAGAATTAAAAATATCTTGATGTGGTATTTTAAATTGTTGATTGTCGCTTACTACTGATTGATTTATGTCTGATGAGGTGATTTTGCGTCCAGCTACCCGTGCTGATGTGCCGGTGCTGTTTGATTTGATTAAGGCTTTAGCTGAGTACGAAAAGTTATCTGATGCGGTAACAGGTAATGCGGTAGATTTGGAAAATCATTTGTTTGCCGATCGCCCTTTTGCTGAAGCGATTCTAGCAGAATCCGAAGGTCGGATTGTCGGCTGGGCGCTATTTTTTTACAATTATTCTACTTTTTTGACTCAGCCGGGGATTTATTTGGAGGATTTGTTTGTGCTCCCTGAGTTTCGCGGGCGGGGAATTGGCAAGTCTTTGATTGTTTATTTGGCGCGGTTGACGGTGGAAAGGGGCTGCGGGCGCTTGGAGTGGAGTGTGCTTGATTGGAATGAATTGGCGATCGGATTTTACAAGGGTATCGGTGCTGATGTGATGCCCGACTGGCGGATTTGCCGGGTGGCGGGGGAGTCTTTGGCGAGTTTGGCCTCGAAGTGATTTTATCAGTTGGCGATCGCACTACGACTCTCAAAAACGACTCTCAGAAACCGGGCTTTTTGCTGAATCTGCCGTCTGTAACCCGTCTTTTCCCGAAAAACCCGGTTTCTGGGCACCTCGTGGGTCAATTTTGGGTTGGGTAAATCCTAGTAAATAATTGGCAAAAATATAGGAAAATTTAAGTGACAGTAGATTTTGACTGAGAGAGTAGATCGTGATTATTTGGGTAAACGAGCAAATCGATCCGTCGGGTATTCTTTATGCTTGCATTGCTTGTGGCGATGAGACTCAAGCCAAGCAATGCCACGAATCTTTTGAGCAGAATTTGACGGCAGAGCAAAAACAGCAGGGCTGGGTTGCTACATTGCGAACAGTTACTTCTTGGGATGAGGTGCCTGTTAATTCTTTGAAATTGAATTGATGAGGGCAAGTTAGTCGATTTTAGATTTTAGATTTTAGATTTTAGATTGACTCCACAGATGCAATTTGGGAGTTTGAACTTTCGTCTAAAATTTTGATCGATACCCTCCGTCGTGTTGGCGCTTAATATGCGTTTTTGGTTGACTTATCAGCAGATTTAGTCTCGCTGTATTGAGGTGCGATCGCAACTGCCGGAAAACACAGCATATAATTTCGGAAAATGCCAGATAACTCGTTAGCAGAGCCTTCTAAGACGATCGCACTTTTGTAAAATTCAAACAAATCTGGTGAAAGTGTATCTGAAAGTACAATGCTGCAATCGTTGATGTCTGATACTCTCAAAATTGTGTCCTCCTGGCTGCGGGAATTTGGGCGGGAAATTGCGGGGGCGCAGTTCCCCGGCGGGAGGGTGAAACAGCCTGCATCCTGCGATCCCATAGCTGCAAGTTCCGCTAACGACAAATCGCATTTTTCAAACTGGTTTTAGCCTTACTATTAGTCAATAGAGGCATTTCAAATTGTCAAGTTAAGTTTTTATGATTGAGACATTATTTCACGCTTATACGCCTCTAGTGATCTGGACTGGGTTGGGACTGCTGGTATTTCGGTACATCCCAGTTGATTTTCCTAAGCTGCTGAGCCGCTTTCTGTTCTGGATTGGGATACCCCTGCAAATTGCAGTTTTAGCCCGTCAGAGCGATTTTTCCGGTGCTGTCGGATTCACACCGGCGATCGCCATATTCGTATTATTTGTCAGTACGAGTTTAGCTTGGTTGACTTGGGTATTATTACGGCGGCTGAGCACCCGCCACGTCAAAAAGCCATATTTTGACGGCAAACATTCTGTAGTTAATTTATTTCTATTAAATATAAATTCCCTGACGCGATCGAGCCAAGGCAGTTTTATCCTAGCTGCGATGTTAGGGAATACCGGCTTTGTCGGATTAGCAATCACCCCCGCGATCATCAGCAGCGATAACAACAACTGGGCCGTCTTGTACAGCGTCACCAACAACGTGATGGGAAGCTACGGATTTGGTGTATTTCTTGCTAGCTATTTCGGGCATTCCGATGGAAAAAATCACTGGTGGATTCAGCTTCGGGACGTGCTAACAGTTCCAGCCCTGTGGGCATTTATCATTGGTTTTTTTACCAGAAGTGTCCCCCTGCCTGAGACTGTAGAATCGGGATTGCAGACGGCAGTTTTAGGGGTAATTGCTAGTGCTTTGGTGTTGGTTGGTATCCGGCTGAGAGCTATTAAAACATGGCAAAGTTTTGAACTAGCGTTAATCCCGTCGCTGTTAAAAGTGGTAATTGTGCCGGTGCTGATCGGATTGGGTGCTAGTTTTTTCGGATTGAGCGGCGATCCGAGGTTGGTTTTGGTGTTGATGTCGGGAACGCCCACGGCTCTTTCGGTGCTGATTTTAGCAGAAATATATGAACTCGATCGCGATTTGTTAGCTAGCAGTATCGCCCTCACTTCTGTCGGTTTGCTGTTGATGCTTCCGCTGTGGTTGGCTTGCTTTATTTGATATTAACTGAGTTGGCTGTTGACTGTTGACTGTTGACTGTTGCTCGAAGGAAGAGGGAAGAAGGAAAAATAGTCCTTGATGCACATAATCTGTCTGTAGGGTGTGCAGCGTGCAATTTTACCATGACAATAGCTGGCGGTTGCTAATATTAGCTGAATTGTCAAATTAGATGACTCTAAAATTTCGGATTACAATTGACAATAAATGCACGGGAAACGACGATGAACGAGACAATAACTGCTACAGGTTTGCCTCCTGCATTCCCCGATCATACCCAACTGCCAGAGGAAGACGGTACATTTGTGAAGAATTTTCAGGAGCATCCGCAGAGTATCATTCTGACAGATTCGATCGCGTCGGTGGTAGAGCGGCTGCATCCAGACGGACAATATGCGATCGGGCAAGATTGCGGAATTTACTGGCGAGAAACTGACCCGCCAGAGCGAGGCGCAGAAGCACCGGATTGGTTTTATGTGCCCAACGTACCGCCAACAATCGACGGTTATCGCCGTTCTTATGTACTTTGGCGGGAACACATGGCTCCGTTCATTGCTTTAGAGTTTGCTAGCGGGAATGGAGATGAAGAGCGCGATCGCACTCCGCTAGCTGTAGCCGCTGACGGTACTACAACTAAACCGGGTAAGTTTTGGGTTTACGAAAGAATTATCCGCATTCCTTACTACGGCATTTATGAAATTAAAACGGGCAATTTAGAAGTCTATCACCTGATAGATTTTGTCTATCGCAGGATCGAGCCAAACGAACGCGGTCACTATCCCATTCCTGTATTAGATGTAGAATTGGGACTTTGGCAGGGAAGTTATCAAAATCAAGAAATGCTTTGGCTGCGGTGGTGGGATTCCCAGGGGAATTTGCTGTTAATTGGCTCCGAACAAGTTGAAATTGAGCGGGCTAGAGTCGAGCAAGAACGGCAAAGAGCCGAACAAGCAGAGCGAAAAGCCGAGCAAGCAGAGCGAAAAGCCGAACAAGCGGAGCGAAAAGCCGCCCAGTTAGCCGATCGACTGCGAGCAATGGGCATCGATCCGGATGCTGAGGATTGAGATCGAATCTGATGGCCTCGGAGTTATACTGAGCGTGCGATCGCCCGCTTCCAGTACCGAAAAAATTTGAATTGGTTTTACCGGGACTGAGGAACAGACAGCAAAGCGAACAGAAACAGCCAACAATCCTATCTATCTATTCCCCGATGACAAACTCAGTTTTGATCGATCGTTTAGGTAACTGGAACCCGCAACTGCTGCGGGAACTTCGCGGTAGACTCAAACCCCACACAGTCATTGCAGCGGTCTCATTTTCGGTCATCTTCCAAATTATTTTACTGCTGATTGCCTCGCCAAATTCCCGCCCCGTCCCAGAAAGCTGCTGGCTGGACTTGTGGCAAATCATCACTTGGATGCTCCCCTATGTAACATTTACCCTCGGAAGTTATTGGATAGTCAACGACATCGGACAGGAACAGAAACGGGGAACTCTGAATTTTATTCGCCTGAGTCCGTGTCCGGCGTGGCAGATTCTGCTGGGTAAAATGCTGGGCGTTCCCGTACTGCTGTATATTTTCCTGGGGCTGATGGTTCCCCTGCACTGCTTGGCGGGCTTGCAAGCGGGGGTTTCGCTGCCCCTGATTGCCAGCGTCTATCTGATGCTCCCGCTGGGATGCGCTATATGCTACAGCGTAGTGATGCTCTGCGGGCTGGTAAGTGAAACACAGAGAACAGGGAACCCACCACAGGCAACAGCCTTTGGAGTTGGGGCGATCGCCTGTTGCGCGATCGCCCCATTGTACATGAGCTGGAACACCGCCATCACATGGCGGCCGCTGTTGGCGAATTCAGAAATATTCGGATACCCACATCCTGTTGTTTCGTGGTTTTTGCTCCCGATTAACAACATAGGTGTGGTGTCTCACACTTTTAGTTTAGTGGTGTTAGGCACTACTGCGTTTTTGCTGTGGCGAATATTGTTGCGGAATTTCAACAAACCTCGATCGACTGCGATCGGCAAACGGCAAAGTTATGCCATTTTAGCTGGTGTAGAAGTTCTCGCTCTAGGCTTTTTCCTACCCACAAGCGTGGTGGATGAGCAGAACGCCACCTTGGCAGCTATCTCGATGTACGTTTTGACCGTTATGCTGCTGCTGGTTTTAATGCTTACTATCTGCCCTCAACGCCAAGCTTTATTAGAGTGGGTACGCTATGATTCTCCCGGCTGGCAAAGCTTAATTTGGTCGGATCGAAGCCCTCTGTTAGTGGCTGTTATTATCCATCTAATCGTAGCAAGTGCGCTGTTAGTACCTTGGCTATTTTGGATAGGTATCGGCACTAAAAAACTTGTAGAAACAGGTCTTTTAGTTCTGTGTACGACAAATACGATCTTAATATCCGCCACCTTCGTGCAACAAGTTTGTGCGACGAAAATTCGCAATCCAATGGGATGGGCGAGCTGTGGATTCAGCATTTGGTTGCTCCTTGCTCCCGGAATGCTCCTATATTGGGAACTCATCCCCGATCGCATTCCTGCAACCGCCGCACTTTGGACGCTATTCGGCTATGGGTTTTGGCAGTTCTACAAACCAACAGCAATACCTTTTGTGGGATTGGGAATTCTTGCTCAATGGCTGTTTCTAGCATTTCTGCTGAGGAGATTTCAGAAAACTATGCAGAAATTAAAAGTAGGAACTTAGTACGATTTTAGATTTGGGATTGGGAACGATCGCAATTCGAGTTCTATACTAGGGCAATCCCAATTATTTCGCACAAATCGTAAGTCTAGCGGACTTCCTTCCAGTCACAAACCACAAAGCTTATGGAAACCAAACCACCTCTACCGCCCTTTACGCTAGAAACAGCAAAAGCCAAAGTTCAAGCTGCCGAAGATGCCTGGAATACCCGCGATCCCGAACGAGTAGCCCTAGCTTATACAGAAGATTCTGAGTGGAGAAACCGCGCGGAATTCTTCAGCGGACGGGAACAAATCAAAGCTTTTTTAACACGAAAATGGGCAAAAGAATTAGATTACCGTTTAAAGAAAGAACTGTGGAGTTTTACAGATAATCGGATTTCTGTCCGCTTCGAGTATGAATGGCACGATGATTCAGGCTACTGGTATCGCGCCTATGGAAACGAACAGTGGGAATTTGCCGAAAATGGGTTAATGCGAAGACGTGAAGCCAGCATTAATGATGTTCCAATTCTAGAGTCTGAACGCAAATTTCGATAACTCCTAAACCTATCCAAAGGTACGTAGTTGCGCTTCAGCGCTCCAAAGGTACGTAGTTGCGCTTCAGCGCTCCAAAGGTACGTAGTTGCGCTTCAGCGCTCTTAGGTACGTAGTTGCGCTTCAGCGCTCCAAAGGTACGTAGTTGCGCTTCAGCGCTCTAAAGGTACGTAGTTGCGCTTCAGCGCTCCAAAGGTACGTAGTTGCGCTTCAGCGCTCCAAAGGTACGTAGTTGCGCTTCAGCGCTCCAAAGGTATAGCCTTTTTCAAAAAGTGAGGTATGACTGATACGTTATGTAACCAGTCCCGCTAAGAGGGCTGAAGCCCAACAACGTACCTCACCTTTCTGAGAACCGCTATAGTTGCGCTTTAGCGCTAAAGCGCAACAACATACCTCATCCTCAATCAGTAAGCAAACTAGGAGAAGTGATCACAAAGACATCCCTAGTTCCGACTCCTTCCACTTCCGGTTTAATCGGCGTAGTAAAGTGAAAAAACTCGTGATCGTTGACTAACAGCAATTCTCCCGGATGCAGAATTTTATTAAAAACAGGCTTCTCTTTCTTCGCCAAATACAAATGCGTTTCCCCGCCCACAATATTAGTGCGATCGACCGAGAAAATCGCGATAAAATCAGTACCGTCTTGGTGAATGCCTTCCGGTGCGGGGTTGCCGAAATTTTTCGGCGAACAACTCGTCCTGATTTGATGCACTCCGATTTCAGCTTCCGGGTGAATTTTGCATGAATCGAAGAAAGCAAAAATCAGTTGTTTGAAGTTATCGAGCGCAATTAGCCGATCGTCCAATTCAGCAAATTCCCGCCGGATGTCGCCCACCACCGGATTGTACTCTTTGCTTTGAAACAAATAGCCGTGAGGTAACTTAACTAACTCATTCCCGTTCACGACAAACCGCGACAATCTTCTCGAACGATACTTGCCTTTAATATAAGGATCTACAGGCATATCGTTAAAAAATGGCTTGAAACCTTCTAGCTTAATCGAGTTTACCTTCTTAAAAGTAAACATGAAAGCATAGTCCAAATGAATGGATTCTAATATGGTTTTCATGGATTATTCTCCTTTAAGCCTTGCTCCCCTCCTAAGTTTTGCCTTAAGAAGGTTTATACTTCTACTCTAGCTCAGGTTTTTTGAATGAGTCGTAAAAAATACTACAAAATTTGCAAAGATATCGTAAAGAAGGAAGAAGGAAGAGGGAAGAGGGAAGAGGGAAGAAGGAAGAGGGAAGAGGTAAAAAGACATACACAGCAAGCTTTTTAGCGATCGCTATTTCACATTTAATTAAGTGGATTTACTTAGCAACTTAATTCCGCACTGCTTTGACTAGCGACTGACAAGCCCGCAGGAAGACGGCAACATCGACCCCAACTGCAACGTACTGAACGCCAGCATCAATCCACTGCTTGGCGATTTCCGGGTTGTCGGCAAAAGTACCTGCTGCTTTACCTGCTTTGCGGATGGTTTGCACTGCTTCCTGCATCATGTCGATGACTCGCCGATCGCGAACTTGGCCCGGAATGCCGATCGACTGTGACAGATCGTAAGGCCCCAAAAAAATCACATCAATATGAGGGACTGTCACAATTTCTGCCAGGTTCTCGATGCCACCTTTACCTTCGATGTGAATCACCACCAAGGATTCTTCATTGAGTTTGTCCGTGATATCAACGCCCGCAGCAGTATAACGTCCGGCCCGCGTAGCGAAAGAAAGGCCGCGCGCGCCCAGAGGACTGTATTTAGCGCTTTTGACAGCGATTTCGGCATCGATTTTGCTTTCAATTTGAGGTATTTGAACCCCTGCGCTGCCGATGTCGAGAGCTCGTTGAATTTGTGGGCCGTCGTTTTTGCGGACGCGGACGATGGGTGCAATTCCGACGCAGTCGGCGGCGCGGCACAAATCTTCAGCCGCTAGCGGGTGCAGGGGGCCGTGTTCCATGTCGATGACGGCGAAATCAAATCCAGCATGACCGCAGATTTCCATGAATGCGGGATAGGCGCAGTTCATAAATAAGCCGAGGACTGTTTCGCCTTGTTTGATTTTTTGTTTGAGTTCGTTTTGACGCATAAGTTTGGAATTTTTAACCGCAGATGAACGGCGATTGACGCGGATTATTTTAAATCTTATAACGGGTGCATCTGGTTTTAGCAAATATATCCGTAGGGGCGAAGCATGACCGCAGTAAATATAAAATTATAACTAATAACTTATATGCGGTCATGCTTCTTCAGGCTTCAACAACCAGATGCACGCCTTATAGCTCAATACGGTTTACTTAAGATAGTCCGAAGAGAGGAACGAAGCAATCTCCGTATCTATTTCTCATCGGATTTTACCCCCAGGGCGCTATATCAGTAAACGGTATTGCCTTATAGCTCACAAAATCCCGCAACAAGTTACTTTATGTTAAGAGAATTGACATAAATTTTATAGCTGATTTTGCTTCTATTTTAAAAGGAATCAAACACAAAAGCCATGCAAAAATAAACATTCCTAATATCGGTAAAAATATTGGGCCCACAGAGGGTTCTACTAACCAAGCAAATAAAGCAAACATTCCAATACTGCCCGTTGTCCACAGCCAAAGAATCATAAATGCTAGGACTATTTTATGTAAAGTCAGCCTAATTTTGATGGAACAACCAAACGGTTGAGAATGGATATCTCCTTCGATAATTGGCAAAAATGAATTGCGGCCCGTGATGATGCGACTGATTTTGAAGGTATTGCCAGAAATTGTTCCTTCGTAAGGTTTTGCAGGTGGCGGGCCGAAGGGTAGAGTTACTCTAAAAAGTTTGGGAGGAGTGACAACTTCGTCCAACCTGTGCAAAACTTCCGAAAAAGTTAAACTTGTCGTAATTGTTAAACTCTCAAAAGGAATCAAAGATCTAAAAAATTTGACGATTTTAAGCATAAGGTTTATCCTGCTTTTATATAGTTGTTGATGGTATTTATGCCTCTTGTATAAAAAAGTTTGCCCTGACAACACGGCGAAATACCAGTATACTGCAAAATAAACATTTGGATGCGATGAGTGTTGTTCACTTATGTCTAAATTGATTCCACAATCTCCGATTAAACTGCGACGGTATCTATTTTCTTCGCTCAAAGGTCGATCGCTCGTCACCTTCACCCTCAGCCTGATTACCTCCCTCTCGGCTATTACCCCAGCCTTGGCTGCGCTTCCTCGCAATCCCGACAAAGAGGAAACTTGCGACATTCTCGTAGCCGGTGGCGGGCTAGCAGGTGCTGCTACCGCCTACGAAGGTTTGCTGGCGGGGCGCACCGTTTGCATCACCGAAATTACTGACTGGCTGGGCGGTCAAATTTCCTCCCAGGGAACCTCCGCACTAGATGAAAGAGACACTCAGCGATCGCTCTTATTTTACCCGCGCGGCTACCTAGAACTGCGGCAGCGCATCAAGGAACATTACGGGAGACTAAATCCCGGCGGCTGTTGGGTTAGCTATTCCTGTTTTATGCCCTACAACGGCCACAAAATTCTATCTGACATTTTGCAAGATGCCGCAGAAAAAGGCAAAGGGAAGCTGAAATGGTTTCCCAATACGGTGATTAAAGAACTAGCAGTTACTCCGGCCTCGGCGGGGAATGCGGTTGGGGGCCAACAGATTAAAAGTGCGATCGGCATTCAACACAAACCAGCCCCCAATACCGGGCCAATCAACACCGAAACTCTGTCTCAAACCATCGAAGATGCCTATCGCTACGAAAACTCGGCGCGATTTAACAAAACTATTATTCGGTTTACTTCCAAACCACCAAACCAGTCAAAATCCCAACCGAGAGGTGCAGATTGGTTCGTGGTAGATGCGACTGAAACAGGCGAATTAATCGGACTTGCCGATGTTCCCTACCGCCTGGGAATTGACCCGCGTTCTCCTCTGGAACCTTCCTCCGCCAGCCCCAACGGCGACACTTACTGCACCCAAGGTTTTACCTACACTTTTGCCATGGAGGCAACGAAGGAACCGCAGCAGCACCAACAGCCGTCTTTCTATCAACAATACGCTCCTTACTACAGTTATGAATTAGCGAGATTAGCTAGTTTTCCGCTAGTTTTTAGCTACCGCCAAATTAGGAGCATGAGACCGGATGAGCCGCGCCCTGCCGACCCGAAGCAATTCCCGATTTATCCTGGGGATATTTCCATGCAAAACTGGACGTGGGGGAATGATTACCGTCCCGGTTCTGCCGAGGATAATTTAATTTATTCTCGATCGCAATTGGCAGCAAACGGTCAACTGCAACCGGGCGGCTGGATGGGCGGTTTGCGCGCGGAAACTTTGCGCCGCGGTGAAGAGAATGCGAAAGGATATTTCTACTGGCTGGTAGCAGGAACCACTGACTCGCAATTAGGTAATGGAGTGAAAAAGCCTTATCCTAACAATCGCTTTTTGAGCGGCTTGGATTCGCCCATGGGGACGGTTCACGGACTTTCTAAGTATCCTTATATGCGGGAGGGGCGGCGGATTATTGGGCGGCCGACTTTTACTCAACCTCAAGGTTTTACGGTGTGGGAAGTTGATATGTCTCGCAATGATTTTAAGACGGATTTTTACCGCCAGAATTTGTCGGAACAAGAGTATCGCAATTTGTGGCTGGCTTTGGGAGGCTTGAATGCGCCGGCTTTGGCTGTGGGAATTCAGTCTGTTGAGGAGACAAAATCGCGATCGCGCGCCACGATTTATCCTGATAGTGTAGGTATCGGTCATTATGCGATCGACTTTCACCCCTGCATGACCAACAGCCCGCCAGAAGCACCGGGAAACACCGAACGCGAAGGCACTCGCAAAGGTCAAGGATCGGCTTATCCGTTCCAAATTCCCCTGCGGGCAATGATTCCTCAGAAGATTGACAATATGTTAGTGGCGGGTAAAAGTATTGCTGTCAGCCACACGGCAGCGGCTGCTTATCGAGTGCATTCCTTTGAATGGTCTGCTGGGGCTGCTGCGGGAGTTACCGCTGCTTTTTCCCTAGAAAAGGGGATTTTACCCTATGAATTGGTGGACGAATTGCCCTCCCGCGAGCCAAATTTGGAGGCGTTGCAGTTGCGGTTGCAGCAAAATAAGAATCCGATCGCATTTCCGGGTACTTCTATCTTCAATAGTTCGTGGCAAAACTGGAAATAAATAAGAAGTCATTAGTCAGTTGTCATTAGTCAGAAGGAAGAGGGAAGAAGGAAAAAAGAGGATTGTTCCCATTCTCCCCCTGTCCCCCCTGTCCCCCCTCTCCCCCTCTCCCCCTCTCCCCCTCTCCCTCTCCCGTGCAGATTACCAAGAAAAATATTAAGCTAGCTAAAGGACAAGCGATCGACAGCTCGGAACAACAAACCCGTTTTTCCCCAAAAAACCCAATATTTGCCGTTTTTTGCTTTTATAGCAATCGCCCCAGCGATGAGGACATAAATAACCTCATGAATAGAGCCTCCTAACCCATAGCATCAACGGTTTGATTTCCTGACTGTGCAACTGTCAACTGTCCACTGTCAACTGTCCACTGCTATACCCGCCCTCAAATCACAAAATTACCTGACATTCAATACATGAATATTTTTAGCAGTCTGCTTTCTGGCCCAACTAAAGAACCCCAAGTCACAAAACAGCGTCGAGGCATTGAAATTAAGTCTGAACGCGAAATCGAAATAATGCGGCAAGCAGCGAAAATTGTCGCCACGGTTCTGAAAGAAATTTCTCAACTTGTAAAACCGGGAATGACTACTGCTGATTTGGATGTTTATGCCGAAAGACGCATCCGTGAAATGGGTGCAACTCCAAGTTTTAAAGGTTATCACGGTTTTACTGGTTCAATTTGTTCTAGCATTAATAACGAAGTTGTTCACGGCATCCCCAGCCCTAAAAAAGTAATTCGATCCGGAGATGTTCTCAAAGTAGATACGGGAGCATATTATCAAGGTTTTCACGGCGATTCTTGCATCACGATCGCAGTTGTGGAAGTGACACCGGAATCGGCAAAATTAATTAGAGTTGCAGAAGAAGCTCTCTATAAAGGTATCGAACAAGTCAAGGCTGGTGCTTATTTGCTCGATCTCGCTGGTGCGATCGAAGATCATGTCAAAAGCAACGGTTTTAGCATTGTTGAGGAGTTTACAGGCCACGGTGTCGGGCGCAATTTGCACGAGGAACCGTCGGTTTTCAATTTCCGCACCCGCGAAATGCCTAACGTGAAATTGCGATCGGGTATGACATTGGCGATCGAACCGATTTTGAATGCAGGTTCTAAGTACACTCGGACGCTTGCTGACAAGTGGACTGCTGTAACGGTTGACAATGCTATGTCTGCTCAGTTCGAGCATACTGTGTTGGTGACGGATACCGGTTATGAAATTTTGACCGATCGTTCAAAAGTTTAATTGGGAAGGCTTTAAGAATAGACAAGATTTTCAACAGTTGACAGTTGACAGTTGAAGAACGACCTCTACCTTTAAGTCCGAGGATTGGAATAATCAATAGTCTGATTTTAATTTCTCCCGATCGGGCTTTCAACCAATTCTTTCTGGTAAAAGTCTTTTTGATCAATTTTTCGGGCGACGATCTGAGCATCGTCCCACAACAATCATTTTTGTGGGACGACGATCTGGAGAATCGCCCCAGAAAAAATGATTGTTGTGGGATGGGCCGGAAAGCCAGTCCTAACTATTTTTGTAATCTTGTCTGTTGGATCGAAACCCAACTCAAAACTTTTGAGTTTAATCGCAATTTTTGGAGTTGCTTCTATAGATGGAGTGAAAAAATAGTTGAATTCGGCTAAATTAAAAGATAATAGTGGTAAAACGTAAGGGTAAGGGATATGTCAGCAAGACTATTATTGGTAGATGATGAACCGGGCTTGCGGGAAGCAGTACAAGCTTATTTGGAAGATAGCGATTTTTCGGTTGAGGTTGCCAGTAATGCTCGGGATGGCTGGGAACTCTTGCAGCAGATGAATCCGGATTTGGTGATTTCAGATATTATGATGCCGCAGGTGGACGGCTATCAGTTTCTCAAGCAAGTGCGGGAAGATCCTCGCTATAAGGCTTTGCCGGTGGTGTTTTTGACGGCTAAGGGGATGACTGGCGATCGCATTCAAGGCTATCAAGCAGGCTGCGATGCTTATCTTTCTAAACCCTTCGATCCCGACGAGTTAGTGGCAATTGTCACGAATTTGCTCGCCCGCCGCGCGGCGGCTAAGGAGACGGGCGGCAATGCTGAAAGTCCTGATATTGCTGCTTTGGCCAGCCAAATGGCGAGAATTGAGTCTTTGCTAAGCGGGCGGAGTGCGATCGTCCAAAGTAGTTCGTCGGTTAAAATTGATTTGACTCCGCGAGAGCAAAGTGTTTTGGATTTGGTTGCTCAAGGTTTGATGAATAAGGAAATTGCCCGCCGCTTGGAAACTAGCGTGCGGAATGTGGAAAAGTACGTCAGCCGTTTGTTTAGCAAAACTGGTACTAACAGCCGTACTGAGTTGGTTCGCTACGCTCTCGAACACGGTTTGACAAAGTAGCAACCGTCTCGATTTTGCTGGTGGCTCTTCCTCGCCACTCTGCATTACCAGACTCTTCCTGGTAACGAGAATTCTGTCCAATCAATCAAGGTACGTAGTTGGGCTTCAGCCCTCTTTAGATATATAGCCTTTCGAGCGAAAGATGAGGTATGCCGATGTATGCTGCAACCCTTACGATGTCAAGCTTTTTCTCACAAAATTGCTCCGCGAACCTTTTAGAGAAAGGCTATATGTCCCAAGAGGGCTAAAGCCCAACTACGTACCTATTTACCCTCCTTTCCAAAATTACTTACAGGAAAACCTGATTGTTTAAGAGTTTTCAAGTAATCAATAGAAACGGGAAGAGTTAGCCGGATACCCTCCGTCAGGCAAACTTGCCCCGAAGTGTCACATATCGGGTATATTTTCTCGAAAATAAGCGACGATTAAATAATAGCAGCGCAGTCAAGTAGCGGCCGATGTTTAAATTTATAGCAGCACCAAAATTTAGTTGATACTAGGAGGAGATTATGAGGAAAAGCACGGCGCGACAAACGATAAGTGCAATGGTAGCACTGCCGATCGTACTAATTGCCAATAACACTCAAGTTTTAGCTACTGATACCGGTCAGAAAATCGAGCCAAACAAGCAAGTTTCTAATTTAGGTGATGAGCTTGATTTAGAGATGGCGGCACCAACCACAACAATCCTCATTGAAGAAAGCGAAGATTGGGATCGACCTGATTTTTCAGCTACTAATTTAGATATGGAGATTGATAAAATTCTGATCGAAAATGCGATCGAAAATGTGCAAGTTGTCATTGAGGAACCGCCGCCCGTAGTTTATCTCAGTGCGGCGAGGGGCCAGCAAAGCAGGGAATGCAAGATTTCAGCCGTTTGCGAATAACTGCATCAGATTTGTGGGATTTTTGGCGATTCCCTACGGGATAGCTACGCTTCACGACTTTTTTGCTCGGGAGAATGTGAGCCACCGAGGGTAAAAAAAATCAGTAAAATCCGGTTGATTTTCCTGAGATTATGATAATAACAGAGTATGTATTTCTTCGGGTATGTTTTAAGGGCGATCGGCTAATATAATCGGACAGTTTCAGAGCTGAGGTACGGGCAGCTAAAAACAAGGTACGTTGTTGGGCTTTAGCCCTAAGAGTTTAATTGGTTATATAAGCTGTCAGGCATACCTCATCTTTTTGAGAAAGGCTATATTTATTATATCGTTGACCGTTGCATAGGAATGATTTAACCGCAGAGAACACAGAGGACACAGAGAGAGAATAGAACTCTGAATAATTGTGATGTTAGAGGCTACTCCCGAATCCGATCCCCCCTAACCCCCCTTAATAAGGGGGGGGGGACAAGAAATATCCTCAAAGTCCCCCTTCTTAAGGGGGATTTAGGGGGATCGAGATATATGCAACTTCACATTAAATTGGTATCAACAGTCAACTGTCAACTGTCAACTGTCAACTGTCAACTATCAACTGTCAACTGAAAGCATCTATATCTATCAGGATTTTCAAATATTATGGTTAATTCGCACTGCCACCAAGACACCGCAGCAGAGCAAAATAAAAGTGCGCTGCAAACTCTCTCCCGGACTCTTTCAATGTCTCAGGGGCAATTTTCGCTGATTTTGGTGCGGTGCAATTACAGTGCGATGCGAGAACAAACTGTACGGCAATTGCGGCAGCAGTCTGGTGTCGAGATTCGAGAAATTGTCCTCCCGAAATCTGTTAAAACTCTGTACACGACGATAGAAACCGAACTTGAAGGCAGCCAGCCTCAAGCTTTAATGGTGTTTGGATTGGAATCGGTAAGTGCGATCGATCGCGTACTGACATCTACCAACTACGTCAGGGAAGAATTTCGCAATAATTTTCCCTTCCCAGTGGTGCTGTGGGTGACAGACAAAATCTTAAAAAAACTGATTCGGTTAGTCACAGATATCGAGACTTGGACGACAAGTGTTGAATTTGTGCTGGGCCCAGACGAGTTGGTGGATTTTTTGGGCAAAAGTTGCGATCGCATTTTTGCTAAGATTTTAGAAAGCGGCAAATGGCGTTTAAGTAACTCTGCCATTCTCGGAGCCAATTCTTTAGCTGAATTAGAGTCGGCGAGACAAGACTTGCAAACTTGCAACATCAGGTTAGAACCAGCTATTGAAGCAAGCTTGCAATTTATTCGCGCCCGAGACGAATATGCTGGTCATCGCATCCATGCAGCTCTTGAATTGTATCAAAAAAGTCTCAGTTTTTGGAAGTATCAAGTAGCATTTATCGGCCCAAAAACAGAATTTAGCGATTTATTATTTACCGTTCACCCTGCACCAGTATTAGAGGGAATTCTAGTATTTCACATCGGTCTTTGCTACCGTTTTCAAGCAGAAAAACACCGCAGTGGCAACCGTCCTTACTGGACGGAAGCTAAAAATTATTTTCAGCAATGTATTGATGTTATAGAACGTGCGGGACAGCCGGATGCCGTCGGTATATTCATCAATCAACTCGGCGAAGTATTGCAGCATTTAGAAGATTGGGATGCACTCTGGAATTTAGCTATCAAAGCTCGGAGGTTACATGAAAATATGGAAAACTCAACAGTTAATTTGGCTCAAGATTACGGCTTTTTGGCTAGAGTAGCCTTAGAGCAAAAGAATTGGCAAGGGGCGAAAGAATGGGCTTTAGTCGCCCTACAAGCTCTCAACTCAAAATTTGAAGCGACGGGACACGCAACGCCTCTAACATCGCAGCATCTAGGCTTATATCTGTTAATTTTAGCAGAGGCTCAGAGCGAGTTGGGCGAGATTGAGGAGGCGATCGCACATTTAGAGCTAGCTCGATCGCAAACCGAACCTTGCTACAACCCGCAACTGTATTTGCGGGTTTTAGAAATGCTGCGAGGATTCTATTTTCAGCGGGGAGAATATCTCAAAGCATTTCAGCTTAAGCAAGATTATCGAGCGGTAGAACATACGTATCGCTTCCGAGCTTTTATTGGAGCCGGAAAATTGCAGCCACACAGAGAAGCGATTAATCCCGCCGAAACAGTTGCCGCCGCTCCTACTATTGCTGACGAAATTACCGCTTCCGGTAGAGAAGCAGACCTCAATCGCTTGATATATAGGATGAACAATACCCCGGACAAACTGACAGTAATTTACGGTCAGTCTGGAGTTGGCAAAAGTTCAATTGTCACCGGGGGATTAGTGCCGGCTCTCAAGCAAAAAAAGATCGAAATGCGGACTGTTTTGCCTGTAGTGCTGCAAGTTTACAACAACTGGCCGCGGGAATTGACCAGACAGTTATCTGCCGGGAAAGCTGAAATATTCGATCGCGAAATTTTCGATGCAGTACCGGGATCGGCTTCGGGAGATTTGAGCGCAGCAGGCGCAGCCAACGGCAATCTGCGGCAGGAATTTAACGGCGGCTCGGTTGGAGTAAATCAGGATCGGATTGAGCAGTCACAGCCTGTAGAAGTAATTGTCGAAAAACAGGCGATCGAATATGAGAAAATCATCAAAGAGTTGCAAACAAACTCAGAACATCTAGTAACTGTTCTGATATTTGACCAATTTGAAGAATTCTTTTTCGTGTGGAAAGAGCCTGCGGAAAGACAGATATTCTTTGATTTTTTGCGGGAATGCTTGACAATCAAGTATTTAAAAGTCGTCCTGTCTTTGCGGGAAGATTACCTGCACTATTTGCTGGAATTTTCCCGACCCAAAAACCCAACAAAATTTATCAACAATGATATTTTGGCGGACGTTCTCAGCAAAGATATTCTGTTTTATTTGGGTAATTTTTCCCAGGGCGATGCGCGAGCGGTAATTCGCACTTTAACTGAACGATCGCAGTTTTACTTAGAACCGGAGCTGATCGAAGAATTAGTCAAAGATTTAGCTGGAGAATTGGGAGAAGTCCGCCCGATCGAACTGCAACTTGTGGGCGCTCAACTCCAACAAGAGGACATTAGAACTTTAACTCAATATCAAGAACTGGGCAACAGTCCCCAACAAAAATTAGTCGAAAGATTTCTCGAAGAAGTCATCAAAGATTGCGGGCCAGAAAATGAAGGGGCTGCTCGCCGAATATTGTATTTTCTCACAGATGAAGATGAGATTCGCCCCCTGAAAACCCGCGCCGAATTAGCCTCCGATCTAGCGATATTTGCAGCCACTGATAAATTAGATTTAGTCTTAGAACTGTTAGTCAAATCCGGTTTAGTTTTTCGGTGGACTGAACTGCCGGCAGAGCTTTATCAGCTCGTTCACGACTATCTAGTTAGCTTCATCCGCCAGCAGCAGGAATTAGATAAAAAAGCAGAATTTGAGGAACTACGCAAGCAAAACCAAATTAACCGAGATGAAATTGAACAAATTCGTAAAGACAGAGAGCGAGATGCTTTGCTGTCGGAAGCTAGAGACAACCAGCGCTTAGCTAGAGACAAACAGCACCAAGCGGAAGCTCAACTTTATCAAACTCGGAGATGGCAATTGCGGGCGGCGATTCTAGGAGTGCTGGTACTCGGAGGTGTTTCTTGGATAGGATTCGAGCAAGCAAAATTAGCAGAAAGCGCGCGGCAAGAAGCAGAAACAAGTCGGACTGATGCCCTAAATTCCGCATCGGAGGCTTTGGTGCTTTCTAATGAAAAAAATCAATTAGGAGTGTTGGAAAATAGTATCAAAATCGGTCGCGATTCTCTGAAAAGTACGGCGCTGCCTGTGGATACTAAAAATAAGATTGCTGAGAGGCTCAGACAAGCAGTTTCGGGGGTGCAAGAACGCAACCGTTTTGAGCAGCACAGCAAGTTTGTTTTGGATGTGAGTGTGAGTCCAGATGGCAATTCAGTTGCTTCGGCAAGTGCTGACAAAACGGTTAAATTGTGGAGCAAAGAAGGTAAGTTATTAAAGACTTTCAAGCACGGCGATAGCGTGACGAGTGTTAGTTTTAGCCCGGATGGGAAAACGATCGCAACTGGTGGCGCCGATCGCACAATTAAAATTTGGCAAGTGGATAACGACAAAAGTGCGATCGTAACTTTATCCGGCCACACCAAAATTGTTACCAGCGTCAGTTTCAGCCCCGACGGCAAAACCCTAGCTTCCGGGAGTCACGACAACACCGTCAAAATCTGGAACCTGGAAACAAAAAAATTGCTGCAAACCTTAACCAAACACAAAGACTGGGTGCTCGGCGTCAGTTTCAGCCCCGACGGCAAAACAATTGCGACCGCAAGTGTTGACAAAACTATCAAACTTTGGAATCGCAAAGGTAAAACCCAGAAATTTCAAATTAATCCCAAAACATTAACCAAACATTCTGACATTGTTTACAGCGTGAAGTTCAGTCCCGACAGCCAACAAATCGTCTCAGCCAGTGCCGACACCACAGCCAAAATTTGGAATCGAAAGGGTGAGGAAATCAAAACTCTCAAAGGACACAACGACGGAGTTGTCAGCGCGAGTTTCAGTCGCGACGGCGAAAAAATAGTTACAGGCAGCGCCGACGATACCGTAAAAATTTGGAGTCGCAGCGGCAATTTGCTCAACACTTTTCGAGGACATCAAGACGACGTGAGGGCCGTAACTTTCAGCAGCGACGGCACGATTGCTTCCGCCAGCAAGGACAAGATGGTGAAACTTTGGCAACCAAACAGCACTCCGTTGAATAAGATTTTATCCGGGCATGGAGATTGGGTTTATAAAGTCAGTTTTAGTGGGGACGGCAAAACAATTGCATCTGCTAGTGGCGATAATACGGTAAGACTTTGGCGCCCTGATGGGAGTTTAATCAAAACCTTAACAGACCACAAGGATTCTGTTACCTGGACGAGCTTTTCGCCAGACAATAAAACTGTGGCTTCTGCCAGCGATGACAAAACCGTGAAAGTCTGGAGTTTAAACGGGAAACTGTTAGATACCCTGCGTCATAGTGGCCTTGTGAGAAGCGTGAGTTTTAGTCCAGATGGCAAGATAATTGCCGCCGCCAGTGCCGATCGCAAATTGTATCTCTGGCGCTGGAACGGTACTAAAGCAACAATGCTTGCAAAACTCGATCACAGCAATCCAGTAATTAGCGTTAGTTTCAGCCCTGACGGCAAAACAATTGCTACTGCTACCGCTGCTGAGAATAAAGCAAGTGAAACACAAAATGATGCTGAAATGGCTGGAGAAAAGAGAGTTTACCTCTGGCAATTTAACGGTACATCGGCGAAGATGCTGAAATCTCTCGATCACGCAGACAGTGTAAGAAATGTCAGTTTCAGTCCAGATGGTAAGACTATTGCTGCTGGTTGTGCTGACAAAAAAGTTTACTTGTGGGCTTTTGATGGTAAGACAGCTAATTTAACTGAAAAACTCAACCACAGCGATACTGTGGAAAGCGTGAGTTTCAGCGCAGACGGCAAATTGATTGCGGCAGCGAGTGCGGGAAATACTGTTAAGCTGTGGAATTTTGACGGCAAGAAGGCGCTGCTATCGAAGACTTTGGAATCGAGCGATCGGGTGTTGAGCGTTACTTTTAGTTCTGACAGCAAAACTCTGGGTTTTGCTAGCAGGGATCGGACTGTAATTCTGTTACCTGTGGAGAATTTGGAGCTAAATAATATTATTGCTCGGAGTTGCGAGTGGTTGGGGGATTATTTACAGAATGACCCAAATGTCGCTGAGGGCGATCGATTGCTTTGTCTTGGGTTTGGCAAGCAGGCGTTAAATAAGAAGAAGTAAAGCTACAGGTACGTAGTTGCGCTTCAGCGCTCTTAAGGTACGTAGTTGCGCTTCAGCGCTCTTTGGTACGTAGTTGCGCTTCAGCGCTCTTAAGGTACGTAGTTGCGCTTCAGCGCTCTTAAGGTACGTAGTTGCGCTTCAGCGCTCTTTCATAAGTAACCAGGCAAAATTCAGAAATACTCTTTACGCTTGTAAGCATTTCAAGCAAAATCCCGTACAATTAATTCGGAACTACTATTTATAGCAAAGAGCGCTCAAGCGCAACAACGTACCTTTAAGAAATCTATCTAGCAAAATCTCGTACAATTAATTCGGAACTACTATTTATAGCAAAGAGCGCTCAAGCGCAACAACGTACCTTTAAGAAATCTATCTAGCAAAATCCCGTACAATTAATTCGGAACTACTATTTATAGCAAAGAGCGCTCAAGCGCAACAACGTACCTTTAAGAAATCTATCTATTGACTAATTTATGGGCTGTAAATTTGCGGTAAATTATAGTAATAAACTTAACTGTACATCAATTCGCAATTCAAACAAAAAATAAACCGTATGGACACCAACTCCCAAAATATCCAACCCGTTCCGCCATTTAGCGACAAAAATGACGAAACGCCAGACATCGGCGGCGGTTTGCCCATAATTGAATATTGGGCAAAGCATACTTTGTCGCCGGAAGGCCCGAAACTTTGGCAAACTTTGCTGCACAAAAGTGCTTGTTTGTCCTGTGCTTGGGGCACTGGCGGGCAGAAAGGAGGCTTTACGAATGAAGATGGCGAAAAACTTCAGCGGTGTATGAAAAGTGTTGAAGCAATTTCGGCTGAAATTAAACCTGCTATCTCGACTAACTATTTTCAACAGCACAGTATTGCAGAACTCCAACAATTAACTTCCAGGGAAGCAGATAGGCTGGGAAGGTTGAGTTTTCCGATGATTTTGCGGGCTGGTGCATCTCATTACGATCGCATTTCATGGCAAGAAGTCTATGAAATTGCCGAGGCTGGATTTCGTAAAAGCCCGCAACGAGTAGCTTCTTATAGTTCGGGTCGCTCTTCCAACGAGGCGGCTTTTCTGCTGCAATTGTTGATGAGGGCGATCGGCTCTAACAACTTAGCAGATTGTTCAGATTTGTGCCACGCTCCCTCGACCACCGGGTTAAAGGAAATGTTTAGCACCGGCACCTCCATAGTCAGTTTAGAAAACTTAAAGCAAGCAGATTGCGTCGTACTCGCGGGTAGCAATTCTTCCTACAACCATCCCCGATTGATGAACGAATTAATTAAAATCCGCGAACAAGGCGGTAAAATAATTGTCATCAATCCAGTGATGGAAATCGGTTTAGTCAAGTTTGCTTCTCCAGCATTTCCCCTCAAATCTCTCGTCCCAGGTTCCGAGATTTCGTCGCTCTACTTGCAGCCAATTCCCGGCAGTGATACAGCCCTATTTGTCGGGATTCAAAAAGCTGTAATTGAACAAGGATTGCTCGATGAAGAATATTTGCAATCTTATACAGAAAACTGGGAAGCAGTAGTGCAACACGCCCGTGAAACCGACTGGAAAACTATTACTCAAACCTGCGGAGTTTCTCAACCAGAAATTGAGGCAGCAGCCAAAATAATCGGCACTTCTCAACGAGTTGTCTTCGGTTGGGCGATGGGAATTACTCAACAACAGAATGCCGTAGATAATATTTTCAGCATCGCCAATACAGCTTTGATGACGGGAAATGTCGGCAAAGTCGGGGCGGGATTATTGCCGGTGAGAGGACACTCAAACGTCCAAGGATTCGGCTCTATGGGCGTGACTGTGAAGCTGAAAAAAGAAGTTCAAGCCGCTCTCGAAAAGCTGTTGGGGCGTCCCCTGAGCCGTGTTAAGGGTTATGAAACTCGATCGCTCATTGAAGCAGCAGATGCAGGCAAAGTCGATACGCTAATCTGTTTGGGCGGCAACTTGTACGGCGCCAACCCAGATTTAACTGAAGCCAAACGCGCTTTAGGCAAGATTGAAACCATTATTTACCTCGCCACCAAACCAAACTTAGGACATTTTAGCGGATTAGCAAAGCACAATACAATTGTTCTGCCGGTGCTGAATCGCTTTGAAAATCCCCACAAGACAACGGTAGAATCGGGTAATAATTTTGTGCGCTTCAATGATGAAGGTGAAACTCATCTCAAAGATGCTGATTTGATTTCTGAAGTGCATTTCTTGACAGAATTGGCTGCCAGAATTCACGGCACTTATCCGGTAGACTGGCGCCAGCTTCAAGATACCAAGTACGTGCGGCAATTGATTGCTCAAACCATTCCCGGCTATGAAAAAATCGCAACAATTGATGAAACTAAAGAGGAATTTACCATCAGCGGGCGGATTTTTGCCGAACCAAAATTTCCCACAAATTCTGGCAAAGCCAAGATGTTTGTCACGCCTTTACCAGTGCTAAAATTACCCGAAATAAAGGATTTTGGTGCATCGAAATCGGTGCGGGGTTTAGTTGTGGCATTGATGACGGGACGCAGTTATTCTCAGCACAATACTGTGGTTTACAAAAATGATGACAAGTACCGGGGAATGCCGCACCGCAACTGCATTTTGATGAATCGCGCCGATGCAGAAAGCGCTGGTATGCAAGAACATCAGCGGGTTACTGTGCAGGGAAATGTGGGGAAAATGGAAAATGTTGAGGTGATTTACGGGGCGGTTCGTGAGGGTGCTGCTTTGATGTTTTATCCTGAAGTTAATGTGATTTTTCACCCGGAGATTGAAAAGCGATCGGGCACGCCTGCTTACAAGCGAGTACCTGCTTTTGTGTACGCAGAAGCATAAGGTACGTTGTGAAAACATCTATATGTAGAGTGCGTCAAGGTACGTTGTTGGGCTTCAGCCCTCTTTCCGAATATCATAAAGAGCGCTGAAGCGCAACTACGTACCTAATTTATATGACTGACGACTATATGTATGGTGCGTCAGCTATCATTATTTTCGCAACAAACCAACAATCTCATACTGACGCACTCCTCGAATAAATGGTGCGTCAGTATCAGACTTTTTGTGCTGATTGAAAATGTCCAACCTGACGCACCCTACTACTAACTGTCATAATTAATAAAGGTACGTTGTTGGGCTTCAGCCCTCTTTCCGAATATCATAAAGAGCGCTGAAGCGCAACAACGTACCTAATTTGTCTGACGAAAAGTCAACCGTATTGAAAGCTGACGCACCCTACCACTAATTTTTGTGAATGCAAAATCTGGATTAATTATTGTTAATTTGCAAAGCTCTCCCGCGCCAAGTCCATCCCCAACCTGTTTCGGTTTTGATCGCAGATCCGATCGCAATTGCCGCAATTAACGTCCCTCCCAAACCTCCCAACCACCAGTATTTCGTCGGACACTCAGAAATTTCGGCACCCAAACGGCGCAAAGTGTAATGGTACCCAATTACGATCGCAGATAAACAGATAGTTAACAACGTAATCGGCAAATGGTAATTGCTAATTTCTAATTGGTGATTGTTAATTATGTTGGCAATTTCGCCGTTAGCCAGCAAAATAGCTAATGCCAACCACGGCATCGGATAAAGAAAGAACATAATTGCTGCCATATAAAACATCGAACCCCAACTGCGGTTAGCGCCGAGATACAGATTCTTTGTCCAGCCTTCCCACAATGCGCTCCAAGACCGATACATCCGCACGGATGCCAAATTTGACCCGGAATAAAGTCCGAGCTTTAAACTCGCACGCTTGATGCGTCTAGCTAATTCCACATCTTCGACAATTTCGCCTGCAACTGCTTCGTGTCCGCCGATTTTTTCGTAAGCCGATCGCCTAAACAGCATAAATGGGCCACCTGCAAAGGCACTGTCTGTTTTTGTAGCATCATTAACGGCTGTAAAATCGAAGCAAACAGCTAGGTTATTGAACATTAAAGGCTGCACCAACCACTCGGAAAAACACCCACAAACCAGCGCTGGCATACAGGTTAGCAGGTCTATTTTCTCGGTTTCGGCTGTGGCGATAGCGGTTTCAATCGCCCCCGGTTTCAGCCGCACGTCGGCATCGATAAATAATAGGAATTCTCCGGTTGCTTCCCGAACAGCTTGGGCGCAGGCCCAGTTTTTGCCCGCCCAATATTGGTTTTCCGGTCGCGCCTCACCTGCTAATATTTTGAGGCGGGGGTCGCCCGGCTGTTGTTGCAGAGTTTGGGCGATCGCCTTCGTGTCGTCTGTCGATCGATCGTCTACAATCAAAACCTCTAGCTTGTCAGCAGACAGGGCTGTACTCTCCAAAATGGCGATCGCGCAATCCCGAATATTCTCGGCTTCGTTGTATGCTGGTACGATTACCGAAATTTTGGGGAAGTCACCCGCCGACGGAAATAACTGCTGAGCCACACTGCCGTTGGTGCGAGGCGCATTTTTGACCGATTGGCGCAAATTCTTGGTGTAAGCTCTACTGACTATGAGAGAAAAAATTACCAGGGTTAACAATATCAAAGCGAACTGACCTCAAAATTTACGTGCACAATTTGTGTCCTTAAATATTAAAAAATATTAAAACAAAAAGCTAGTCGATCGCCCAAAAAGTTATTTTCAGCATCTCCTTTGCTATAATTTGTGAGCATCTTTCGGCTCTACCGCAGCAAGGGGCAAGACCCCTCACCCAGTCTGAGACCGAAAAGCCGAGGATAGATATCAGTTGTCAGAGGATCTTGCAATGGGCGAATTTGTTTCAGTGGATGTGTTTGCGAATACCATAGCGATACTCGGTGCTTTGGGTTTTTTCTTTTTGGGATATCAAGCTTTGCAGATGTTGAAAAAATAAAGTATGGCAATTGTCAGAGGGAACATCTCATTTTTGCAAAAAGCATTTTTATACAGTGCTGTCCCCTCTCGCGTGCTATGTATAGTACGCGAGTTCTTAAGATCCCACTACAAATGCGATCGCACAGATGCACCAATCGTCAGGTGAGTGAGGTACGGATTGGTAATGGGTAATATGCGATCGATCGTGAGTGATGGGTGATGGGTAATGAGTGATTGGCTGGCGAGTACCTCCCTTGATTGACAATCGCTATATCAGTCAATTGAGAATTCGGCAAATCGTTGTAGAGAAATACAGTTAAATGCTTCTCTGGTGGGCATCGAACCCGCCACAAAATAGCAATTTAAATCTCAAATCGACTGACCTAATTACAACTAAAAACTGCCTGCTGTGAAACTGTTTCTTGCGAAAATCAACCAAAAAAAGGCTGCGTTATTATCATGGTGAGCCAACTTTTAGATGGACGCTATCAAGTCATTGAAGTCATAGAAACAGGAGAATTTGGGCAAACCTATCTGGCCAAAGATACTCGTCGCCCCGGTGAACCGCAGTGCTTTGTCAAGCACCTGCGTCCCGGTACCAGCGAGCCCAAATTAATTAATACTACGCGCCGTCTTTTCCAAAAAGAAGCAGAAGTTCTAGAAAAGCTCGGTCAACACGACCAAATCCCTCAGCTATTCGCTTATTTTGAAGAAAATGAAGAATTTTTCTTAGTAGAATCCTTTATTGCCGGTCACTCGCTATCCACAGAGATTGTACCGGGAAAGCCGGTTCCCGAAGAAAAAATTATTCCTTTGTTGAAGGAACTATTAGAAATTTTAGTGTTTGTACACGGACAGGGAGTAATTCACCGAGATATTAAACCAGCAAATTTAATCCGTCGCTATGCAGACAACAAGTTAGTTTTGATTGACTTTGGCTCGGTGAAAGAAATTCACATCGCTCAAAGACAAGCACCGGTAACTGTGCGGATTGGGACGCTGGAATATATGCCGATCGAGCAATTTCAATACAACCCGCAGCTTAACAGCGATATCTACGCCTTGGGAATGATTGGCATCCAAGCTATGACGGGTTTGCCGGCTTACGATTTGCCGAAACTGCGGGATTTGAAAAATTCTAATCGAGGCGAAATTGTTTGGCGCCATTTAACCTCCTGCTCCCAAGCCCTAGCCGATGTTTTGGACAATATGGTGCGCTACGATTTTCGGGAGCGCTACCAGTCGGCGGCGGAGGCTTTGGCCGATTTGCGGAAAATTGGCGATCGATCGCGCACGCGGGTACCCAAACTCACAATCTATCGCGAAGAAGTCGATCGGCGCAGCAGCAGTCGCGGTGACATTACAGTCGTCGGTCGCAGAATATTAGAAGAATTGCGCGTCAGTTTGGAATTGCAACCAGAAGAAGCAGAGGCGATCGAAGATGAGGTATTGAACCCTTACCGCAAATACAGGGAAAAAGGCGAACGCTACGAACAATCGCTGCAAGAAACCATGCAGCAAGAATATCCTTTTTCTGCAAACACTCGCGAGGAATTAAAACGGTTGCAGCAAGTTTTAGGGCTTACCGACGAAGATGCGGCCAGAATCGAAGAATTAGTCGTTCCTAAATCTTTATTCGGTAAATTGTACAAGGCGATCGCGATCGTGTTGGAAGGACACCGCAACCCCAACGCCATTGTGCCCCCAGCCAGCAGCACTCTTCCACTGGGAGTGCAGGCAATTCCGGCGGCATCCCCAGAGGTAAATTTGAACGGAAAAGGGAGTTTATCCATCGCCCCAGACAGCACCAGCGCCTCAGCAATTGTCCCCAAAGAACCTCGCAAAATCAATCCTTATATCGCCGGAGCAACGATTGCAGCCCTCTTAACTGCGATCGGCGGAATTTACGGATACCTCAAATGGCAAGAAAGACAGCAGCAAGTGCAGCAAGAAACCCAACAATTCAATCAAATCGAAGCTTTTTATCAAGAAAGCAATTATGAAGGCTGCATCAGCCAAATCCCAACAATTGCCAAAACTTCCAGCACCTATACCTCCGCCCAAAACTTACAACAAAAGTGCCAAGCAGGTCTCCAATGGAAAAACGCCAAAGTCAAAAACTTCGCCCAGCATTCAGATGCAGTTGGATCTGTTGCTTTTAGTCCAGACGGCTTAATGTTAGCCAGCGGTTCCAAAGACAAAACCATCCAAATTTGGGATTTAGCCACAGGCAAATCGATCCGCACTTTCCCAGGAGATTCATCCACCGTTTGGTCGGTTGCTTTCGATGCAAAAGGTACGAAACTAGCCACAGGAACAGGTTTTTGGAGAGTCATGTTGTGGGATTTAAAAACAGGTCAAGCTACTCGCAGTCTCGATCATAGTGCCTCTGTTTGGTCAGTCGCTATCAGCCCCGACGGACAGCTCGTTGCTAGCGCCAGCGGAGACAAAACCACCAAAATTTCCGATGCCACAACGGGCAATTTGCTCCAGAATTTACCAGATCACACAGATTTTGTTTATTCTGTTGCTTTCACTCCCGATGGCAAAAATTTAGTTAGCGCTTCTAAGGATAAAAAAATCACAATTGTCGATGTAGCAACAGGGAGGTTGCTCAAAACTATTGAAGGACACGGCGACGCGGTGAGGTCTGTGGCAGTTAGCCCGGACGGAAAGACAATTGTTAGCGGCTCCTACGATGAAAGCATTAAAATCTGGAATCTCGAAAGTGGAGATTTAATTCGCTCGATCAAGGGACATTCTGACGATATTGTTTCGGTTGCTATCAGCCCGGACGGGAAATTTATCGCCAGCGGCAGCAAGGATAAAACCATTAAAATTTGGGACTTTGATACCGGAGAATTGCTGAATACTTTGACGGGACATACCGATGAGGTTTATGTAGTGACTTTTAGTCCCGATGGCAAAACTATTGCTAGCGGCTCTAAAGACAATACTATTAAGTTGTGGCTGAGATAATAGACTTGAATTGCAAAAATCGGAAAACACCCTGAAATTATCTGCGTTTATCTGTGTTTATCTGTTTGACATCTGCGGTTTATAGTCTGATTTGTAGTAGGGTGCGTCAGCCAATTCTGGTTCCTCACCTGAAAATTAGGCTACTCGCTGACGCACCCTACAATATCGACTAAGCAGAGCGGTTTTATTGTCGTCAGACAAATTAGGTACGTAGTTGCGCTTGGGCGATCTTTGCTAATATTATAAAGAGCGCCCAAGCGCAACTACGTACCTTGGCCAGCGCTTTCAATTAATTGCAGTAGTTTAACTCTTTTTCTAAGGATTTGGCAAAGTGCCAAGCAGGAGTTTCTATTGTGTCCTCAGTGGGATAAATTTCACTTAAATCCTCTCGACTTTGGAAAAAGTAGTAGAGGTTAGCCACAGTTAAATCGGATATTTCTTGCCAGTTCGAGACCGCTAAAGCTGGATAGCCAGTTGCGATCGCCTGCTGGCACACATAAAACTCGTATCCCCCGCGCAGTTCCGGCTTCAGGGCGAAGGCTAGCTGGTCGCGCAAGGATAGAAAGTGAGACTTTTGCTTTAAACTTTGATAAAGTGAAGGTTCCGCAGTTAATACCGCGAATGTCGTGTGGATGCTGCTTTTTATATGATGGTCGCCGCTGAGTTTATCTAAACTAGCTAACTGGTGCTGCTCTTTGGGAGACAAAGTTTGCATCCAATCTACCTCGTTTTGCCAAAATTCTATTACACTTAGATCGTGACCGAGAATCCTGGTAACTTCTGGAAATAAAAAATCTAGTTCAGATTCCGATTGACATCCTTTCACAACAGTGAGAAGATCGTGACGAATTTTTGATTGAAGTTTGAGCAGGCGATCGCTCACTAGATCGTAAGCCCGCTGCAACTGAAACGTGATGCCCAGCGCCAGCTCGATCGCCCAAACACATTCCATTTGCCGGAGCTTTCCGGCAGAACACAGCCCCTCCAACAAACCGGGACGATCGTAAATTTTTAAAGCCTCAAACAGCATATCTCGCCCGTTATTAATCTCCGAATTCCGCAGCTTGAGATCCGGCACTGTCAGGGCTGACTGGCAGCGTTTAATAGCTTTAGAAAAAATATCGTAACCGTTAACCAGTTGCTGGCGGTGCCTTTGAAAATTAGAGTCATGAGCCACCTTAAAAATCTGCTGAATTACCTCTACTCCCTTATCTTTGAGGATATGCCTGAGATCGATAAACCCGTCTTTAATTTTGAGCTTCTGGTGTTTTGCCTCATCTCTGATTTTTAATACTTGTTCGAGGTTTACTGCTGACAAAACTGTACTCGATACAGCCCCAATACCAATGACGGCAGCAGTCGCTTGCATCACTGCCAAATTAATTTTGAGACAGTTAAGCATTCTGTATATTTTCTGAAACCCCTGGTGACTTTGAGCAAGCTGCAAGGGCGCGACTGTCACGTACACGGGAGCTATCAGCGGCTGTACGGGCCCGCCTCCGCCTAAGTGTGAGAGCAATCCTAGAACTCCGCGATCGCATAGAGTTGTCGTTGTTGATTGATAAAATATTTTGGCAATCTCCACAAACTCCCCTGTCACCGGATCTCTAGCTGCGGGGAGCAATTTTCCAGTTTTGGTGGCAGGCTGTACGAGGTTGCCAGTATTGAGCCTAGCCTGAGTTGTAGGGGTGAATACATAATCCATGTTGTGACACCAGTTTAAAACAAGAATGCAACTGTAGGCCCGCGCTCCAAACCCTGATAGTTATCAGTCATTCCCATTCCCAATTCTAAAATCTAAAATCTAAAATCTAAAATGGTCTGACTCAGTTTGCATTCAAAAAGGGAGATGTTCTGTATTGTATGCTATTTAGGGAAAGGAGGGATGAAACGAAATGAATGAGTATCTCAAGGTATTCCAGGCTATTACCCAGTTTAGCGATCGATTGCTCGCAGATGAATATCAATCCGTGGAGATTAAACAGTCAGCTACCCACCTCAGTCTAGACGTGGAACCTTGTATTCAGGAAATCAAGCAATCAGCCCTCAGACTCAAGGCGTTAGCTCACGTATGTTTCAAAGATGTATCTCAGGCTGAGGATGTCTGGAATAGCAAGCCGAGAATTGCTAAAGCATCTGCTGTTGATGTCTGGGAGCAAATTGGCGAACTAAGCGGATGCGACGTGAGAATTCGCAGTTTGGGAAAACAAGGCAAATATGATGCTATTGTTAAAGTTCGCAAATCGTGGAGCGACAAAGCTACAAAGTTAAAAAATAAGTGGTTTTTGTGGGATCAAAACCAGCAAGTGTTTAAAAAAGATTCTATCGGTTTTTATGACAAAGATAATTTGTACAAAGAATTGCGAAATGAAGTAGACTACCAAGGCGAACGAGTAATTTTAATTGTGGAGAATGAACTCAATTCTATCTTTAAAGAATTACAATCTATTGATATAGAAAAAGTTGAATATTGTATAGAATGCTTCGATTTCAAGAGTCAATCGAAATTTAGAGAGCGACTGCAATCAATAGGCGGCGAGATTGTATCGAAGTTTACGGAACCTCTGAGATATTTGCCGGAGTCTTATATGAAGACTTTTAAAGAAACGCTGAGAGATCCTGTAGAAACTCTGGTTCATAAAAGTAAAATGGGAATCAGCTTGAGCGATTTTGAAGAGTCTTGTAAAGTGATTAGCTCAATCCTGGATGATTTAATTTTAGCAATTTTTGAGGAGCGCATGAAACTGGGAATTAAAACAGTTGAAAAAGCGATTATGTTCTACAATAATTTTTTAGAGAAGCAGGCGCGGTACCAACTAGAGACAGCCCAACAGCGCGCGGCGGAAAAGGATTGGATTGAATACCAGCGGCAGCAACTCAGGGAAGTCGAGCAGTATATTGAATCAGTCATTAGTCATTAGTCATGGGGCATGGGGCATGGGGCATGGGGCATGGGGCATGGGGCATTGGGAATTGGGCATTGGGCATTGGGCATTGGGCATTGGGCATTGGTAATTGGTAATTGGTAATTGGTAATTGGTAATTGGTGTTTTAACTATAGAACCCATTTGAGATCTGATCTATTTTGCGTAAATCTGAGAAACCGGGTTTCTCTCTATATTTCTCGTCATCCAACCCAAAAACTCGTAGAAACCCGGTTTCTCGACATGAGCGTAAATCTCAGCAACGGGTTTCTCTCTATATTTCTCGTCACCCAACCGAAAAACTTAAAGATGTCAAATGGGTTCTATAGTGCGAGTTTCCCGATCGCTAGGAGAGTACGGTGTCGAGCTTCGCGATCGCTATGGAGGAGGCGAGCTTCCCCGCTATGGAGGAGGCGAGCGGGGACGCTCGCACTGCTCTCGGACAATTATTATTCCGATGCAAACGGAAGGATGTAACTAATGACTAATGTCTGCTGAATCCACGCAAAGATAGATACAAGCCACCCAATTAAGTCATAGACCTAAAAAAGTTTAGACTTGAGTTCAATCTCCCAGTAAATGCTGTGGAGTTAATCTAAAATCTCAGATCTAAACTCTAAAATCTAACATCTCAAATCAAAAACCTAACATCGATTGACCGCTGAGTTCGTAAACGATCGCACCCAAAGACGCCAAACTAGCCAAAATCAGCATCCCAGCGGGCATAAACTTGCGAGTTTTGACCAGCCGTACAATAAAAACTACTACTAAAACAGCGGAAATTGCTGCTGCTAATGTTAAACCCCAAGTTTGTCCCATGAGTTGTGCGGTGCCGGCAAAAATTAGCAGCGAACCGCTAACGAGGCCGGAAATGAGCGAGGCTTGGCTTTTGGCTTTGATGTAACCCATGATGCCGCCAATTAGTGTCAAAACGCCGTAGCCGATCGCCGCTGCTGTACCTAAATTCATTTTTAATTCCCCAATTTTCACTCTTTGCATCTCAATTTATACAGCGAGACCTGCAATTCCGGTCACAAATTGTTAGAAAATTTATTAAACCCAGTCCAGATATCTAACTGTTATACAATTGGCATTATGTCAGCCCTAACTTCTAGTGCGATCGCCCAAATCCGTTACCTCCAACGCCAAGCAGCATCCCTGTTGCTATATCAATCAGTTCTCCAAACCCGCGCAGGTCAAGCTTTTCTCGACTTGCTGCAAGCTCTCCACCACAGCGAACTCAGCGGTGTAGAGTGTCAGGTAGCTTACGGTAACTGGTTCAAAATTCAAGCTGCTCAAAATTTGAGCTGGAAAGATTCCCTGATTTTGCAAATTCTCAAAGACGAAAATCCATTTTCTCGCCAAGCTCAGCAAACAGATTTTGCGAGTTTGTCGCCCGCTTTAGTCGAAGCAGCCAGACATGATTTACAAGTGCTGCAAAATATTTATGACTGCACCAGCGAGCAGTTGAGTAAGTGGGTGCGAGTAGCGGGTCAACTTGACTCAGTTCCTCCCATTTGGTATTGCGAAAATGTACTAGAAAACGCCGAAAAGCCACTGCACGGAAAACTAGAAAAATGGTCTAGCGCTGCGGAATCTTTGGCAGAATATTACCGACAGTTTGGCACGGGTTTGTTTGCAGAGTATCGTGCTTTTGGGTGGAAGTCCGGGCAGTTAGCGAGTATTCCGCATCCCGATCACATAAATTTGAAAGAGTTGGTTTGCTGCGATTGGCAGCGGGATGCTCTGGTGAAAAATACAGAGTTTTTGCTGGCTGGTTATCCGGCTTTGCACGTCTTGCTGTACGGAAGTCGCGGCTCGGGTAAGTCTTCGTTGGTGAAGTCGCTGTTAAATGAATTTGGATCTCGCAATTTGCGATTGATTGAAGTATCTAAATCGGATTTGCAAGATTTAGCGCTAATTGTGGAGAAGTTGCGGGGAGTTCCTCAAAAGTTTATTGTTTTTGTAGACGACCTTTCATTTGAGGAAGATGATGATGCTTTTAAATCCTTGAAAGTTGTTTTAGAAGGAAATGTCACCGCCCGGCCTCAAAATGTAGTTGTTTACGCCACATCTAATCGCAGGCATTTAATTCGAGAGTTTTTTGATGACAGGCCTCGCCCCCGTGACGGTGATGAAGTTCACGCTTGGGATACCGTGCAGGAAAAACTCTCATTTAGCGATCGCTTTGGCTTGACTTTAACTTTTGAACCTGCGGATCAAAACACTTATTTAACAATTGTCCGACATCTCGCCGAACGAGCTGGCATCAAGCTCGCTGTTGAGGATTTGGAACACCGCGCTAAGGAATGGGCAACTCGCCGCAACGGGCGCTCTGGAAGGACTGCGCGGCAGTTTGTTGATTTTCTGAAAGCTGATTTAGCTTTGTTTGAGAAGTAGATTGTCTGCGCTGGGAGAGCGAGTTTTACCAAAAATAATTGGTCGAAAGCCTCTCCTCTTCCTTCCAGATCAAGTGCTGTCAACTGTCAACTGTCAACTGTCAACTGTCACCCGCCCTTACAGCGCCGAAGGCAAAAATTAAAAATCTTAATTTTTTCATAATTTTAGTAATAATAAATAACTCAGCAGATTTGATATAATTGTTGAAATCCCCAGCCAAGGAAGCTTCCAAAGCCAGAGCCCATAGGGACTCCGTGAATCCACTACTAAAGAATGAGGAAAGTATTATGGGTTTATTTGACAAAGTATCGCAGACTCGCCAACAAACTGATGTCACGTTAGGGCCTGCCGAAGCATTTGCGGCGATCGCGCTAATTGCCGTAGCAGCCGACGGTTACATCAATGACAGCGAAAGTAAAGCGATTAGCATGACACTATCTCGGATGCAACTTTTCCGCAGCTATCCAGATGATGTGATGCGAAAAATGCTCGATCGGCTGCTGAACATTCTGCAACGGCAAGGAGTTCAGGTACTGTTTAATGCGGCTTTGGCAACACTTCCCGACGAACTTAAAGAAACAGTTTTTGCTGTGACAACTGATATTGCTTTAGCAGATGGCGAGGTTTCAGAAGAAGAAGAACAACTTTTGAACGATCTTTACTGTGCATTGGATCTTTCCGAAGAAATTGCCCTCAAGATTATAGACGTGATGTTGATTAAAAACAAAGGTTAAGAAAGCAGGGGCAGGGGCAGGAGTGAGGAGGGTGAGTTTGAGAAGATCAAAAATTAGCGCCTGCTTAGTTAGGCGATCGCTGCTGCAAAAGTGCTGGTTTACCGATATGATGGTTGTTCAACAGTTGACAGTTGACAGTTGACAGTTGACAGTTGGAGAGCGACCTCTATCTAGAAGCCTGAGTATTGGAGTAATGAATAGCCCGATCTTAACTTCTCCCTCAAAGGGTTCTGGCTTTCAACCAATTCTTTCTGGTAAAATTCAGCTTTAATTTGCGATCGCCCGCGACTACCTCAAATGCCTTTTACTTACACCCGCACTGTGCGCTTTCAAGATACCGATGCTGCTGGAGTCGTTTACTTTGCAAACGTTTTGGCGATGTGCCACGAAGCTTACGAGGCATCTCTAGCAGCATCAGGAGTCAATCTCAGAGCATTTTTTGGCGATCGAGAGGTTGCATTTCCGATAATTCATGCTAGTGTAGATTTTTATCGTCCACTATTTGCGGGCGATCGGCTGACGATTCAATTGACGCCCACACAAGTTGCAGGCGATGAATTTGAAATTGCCTATCAAGTATTTTCAGGGGAAGTTGCAGGCAGAAGCTGGGCTAAAGCTCTGACTAAGCACGTCTGCATCGATGCAGTTAGCAGAACCAAAAAACAGCTATCTGAAGACTTAATGCAGTGGATGAGGCAATTTGAGAGTTGAGATTTTAGATAACTTCAATATTTAAATAATAGCAGGGAATGACAGTCAAATTTCTGTTTAGTTTAAAATTTCTTCTGACTTATTTATATTAAGTAGTTCCACTTAATTAAACGTAAATACAGATGACTTAAAAACCAGCTCTATAAGAAGCATTCTTCCTTCTTCCGACTTCCCTCTTCCTGATAACGTTCGCGAGCGGGGACGCTCGCGCTACTGACCTTCTTCCTTCTTCCTTCTTCCTTCTTCCTTCTTCCTTCTTCCTTCTTCCTTCTTCCTTCTTCCTTCTTCCTTCTTCCTTCTTCCTTCTTCTTATGACAAATCGCAATTATGCCATAGTCGGCACGGGAGCTTTAGGCGGATTCTACGGTGCTAGACTGCAAAAAGCTGGTTTAGAAGTCAATTTTTTGCTGCGGAGCGATTACGAGCGCGTCAAAAAACATGGTTTGATTGTCGAGTCTCCCGAAGGCGACTTCACCCTCCCGCAAGTCCGCGCCTACCGCGACGCGCACAAAATGCCTAAGTGCGACGTAGTAATTGTCGCGTTGAAAACAACTCAAAATCACTTGTTGCCAAAACTTTTGCCTCCTCTATTAAAGGATAACGGCGCGGTTTTAGTATTGCAAAACGGACTGAATACCGAACCGGAAGTAGCTAAAATTGTCGGTGCAGAACGAGTGGTGGGCGGGCTGTGCTTTCTCTGTTCTTATAAAGTCAGCCCCGGTCATATCTGCCACCTAGATTACGGTACGATCACGCTAGGCGAATATGCCAAAGACTACAAAGCCATCGGTATTACTGATAGATTGCACCATATTGCTAGGGATTTTAAACGCGCTCACATTCCGATTAAAATGAGCGAAGATTTGCTATTGTCTAGGTGGAAAAAGCTGGTTTGGAATATTCCTTATAACGGGCTCTCTGTGGTTTTGAATGCGAGAACCGACGAACTGATGGCGAATCCGAATACTCTGATTTTAGTTGAGCAAATCATGAGGGAAGTGGTAGCAGGGGCCAAAAGTTGCGATCGCATTATTCCCGATGATTTTATCCCGCATATGCTGGAATACACTCATAAAATGAAGCCTTACCGCACCAGCATGAAAATCGATTACGATGAATCGCGTCCTCTGGAGGTTGAGGCAATTTTTGGCAATCCCATGCGGGTAGCCCAAAAAGCAGGTATTAAGTTGCCACAAATAGAGGTACTTTACCAAATGTTGAAGTTTGTGGATGTTCAAAGGCAAGAAGCTGAGAAGACGAGAAGGCTGTTAGGTGTGGATTAATTGGGAATTGGGAATTGGGAATTGGGCATTGGGCATTGGGAATTGGGAATTGGGCATTGGGCATTGGGCGGGTTTTTGAGATTTCTCACTTGTGTTGTAGATATTGATGAACCCGCCCTAGGGAAATTATTGTCAAATTCGGTTAATACTATTGATTCGCCAGAGATGATACCGCAATTTCTTGTAATTGTTCTCGATTGAGTTTGCCTTGAGCATTTCGAGGCAATTGTGCGACGAAAACCCAATTTTTTGGTCGCTTAAATTTGCTCAACTTATCTTCTATTGCTGCTTGTAAGTTTTTGACAGTAACTTCGGAATTAGCGGGAACGCAAACAGCCGTAACGACTTGCCCCCAATCTTTGTCTGGTAAGCCAATTATAGCAACATCTGCCACTAAATTAGTATTCTTAATGGTGGCTTCGACTTGGGCAGGAAATACGTTTTCTCCGCCCGTGATAATCTTGTCGCTGCTACGTCCGATGATATTTAAGCAGTTATTTTTATCAAAAAATCCTAAGTCATCTAGTTGGAAATATGGGCGATCGCCAAATCGTTCAGGATAATAGCCCAAGGCTAAAGATTTAGCATCAACGCTAATATTCCCAATTTGATTGTAGCACAAAATCTCGCCGCTTGCACTGCGAATAGTTATGTTCGCGTGAGGTAAAGCTTGACCAGAAGTGTTATTCCCCGCGAGAAAATCTTCGGGTTTGAGTGTAGCGATTTGCGATGCAGTTTCTGTCATGCCGTAAGTCGGCGCTAATTTGATTTGATTCTTTCTAGCTGTGGCTAAAAGTTCGGGCCAAGCGGGAGCACCGCCTAAAAGTACGGCACGAAACTGGGATAGCCAATTAGTTGTATCTGGGTTTTGCAGCAGCCGTTGCAGTTGAGTTGGTACTAAAGAAATGAAAAATTCTTCGGGTTCGACATCGGATTTTTCGCCTGCTTCTAGTGTTTTGAATGATGCAATTGCCAGTTTTCCCCCGGTTGTGAACGATCGCATAAATTGCATGAGACCGCTGACGTGGTATAATGGTAATACGCAGAATGAGTTAATTTTGTCAAGGTTAAAATATTGTTGAAAACCTTGGACTGAGGCTGTGAGGGTTTCCCAAGTGTGGATGGCAAAACGGATTTTTCCCGAGGAACCTCCCGTGGGAATCATTATTGTAGCTAATTCGTCTATTTCGGGTGAAGGTAATTCTCGTGAATGATGGAATTCCGGCGAATGATTGAGTCCCGGCGAATGATGGAATCCCGGCGAATGATTGAATTCGGGTGAATGATGGAATCCCGGCGAATGGAATTCGCGGCTATACAAACGAAGTCCGCCTCCGCGGACTGGGAGAGGGGGAAATGTGTTTTTAAGATTAGTATTTTGTCCCCAAATTAGTTCGGGTTGGACTAAATCAAAGACTTGTTCCCATTCTTCTTTTACCCAGTTGGGATTGCAGAGAAAAATTTGGCATTTGGCGGTGCGGGCGGCGATGAAACTGGCAAGAAATTGCAGGGGTTCTGGTTCGGCTAGGCAAATTTTTAGGGGTGTTTCTCCTGTTTGATTTTGGGTGATTTGTTGCAATTGCCGATCGACAATTTGAGCAAATTCGCCGCTGTCACCACCGATTAGCCAATTGTCGGGGAAGTCACAGGGAAGATTCAGAGTATTTACTGTGAGATTTTCTGCCATAGATGCTGTAACCAGGTGTCTTGATTGTCGTCGAACCAGCTATCGGTACCGAAGCCTAGGGCTCTATTATTTACAGATAAGTTTGTTGCTAAGTTTAAGGCGGCTTGTCTGCCAATTTTGGTTTCAAATACTGATGAGAAAACTGCGTCTATATTGTGAGTTTGACAAAATTTGCGGAGTTGGGATGGGGAACCGCCAATCGCAGGTTTGATGACGAAGATTCCCCGCCAGCCTTGGTTGTAGCATTCTTGGATGCGATCGAGATTGGCTGCGGATTCGTCTAGGGCGATCGCCGTTGTATAAGTAGCATTCAATCGTACCATTTCTGGGAACTGTGCGATCGCCAGCGGCTGTTCCAAAAATTCAATCTGGGCGGCCAAGTCGGGTGTTGCTGTCACGCTATCGCAAGCTTCCAGCCATTTTTCAGCCTGGGAGTAGGTGAGTCCCCCATTAGCATCTAAGCGCAAAAGTGCTGTTTGGCGATCGGCTAAATCATCCATTGCTGCGATTAGCTGCTGAAAAATCGTTAATTCTTCCTCAATTACAGCAACGCCAATTTTCCATTTAAACGTGCGATATCCCTCCAACCAAAGCATTGGTAAAACCTGCAAAGCTGTTTCACCTGCGGGTAATAAACCGCTACACTGATTTTTCGGAATTTTGTCTTGACGAGGCGTATTTTCGATTGCTTGGCCCAGATTTTCCCAAGCTGACTCAAAGCCAAATTGACAGGCTGGTAATTCAGCGGAAATACTGAAGATTATTTCCTCTGAAATATTAGCAGGTAACTGTTGACAAAAATCTAATGCTTGGTCAAAAGTTTCCGAACCAAACCAACTCAGCGGGGCAATTTCTCCCCAGCAAATGCGACCATTTTCGTCAATAAGCCGCAGGATGATTCCTTCTCGCATATCCCAGATGCCGTGACTTGTTTGTAGCGGGCGCTTAAATTTTCGCTGATAGGTGCGAAACTCAAATTTATATAGCATTTGTTTTTTAGTCGATTGTCACCAAGGCCAAAGAAACCGGGTTTTTTACCTAATTTGTCGGTAACAACGAATAATTTTCGTAAAAAACCCGGTTTCTGACTACCCGTTAATCATCACTAAGGCCAAAGAAACCGGGTTTTTTACCTAATTTGTCGGTAACAACGAATGATTTTCGCAAAAAACCCGGTTTCTGACTACCCGTTAATCATAAAATTGTCTCACAACTGATGCAAAGTCATCAATATTTTCAAAATGGATATTGTGACCAGCGTTTGGTATAATCTTGAGAGTAGCAGCCGGACACAAGCTGGCAATTTCTGCATTGATACGTTGAAATTTATCATCATCTTCTCCCGCTAGCAAGAGAATGGGGATTTGATTTTGGGCGAGTTTTTCCCACAGAGAGGGCTGGTGGCCAGTTCCCATGTTGCGGAGGGATTTTGCTAATTCTAAGGGATTGTTTGCTAAACGGCTTTCTATGAGTTTCTCGAATTTGGGGGATTTTTTTAATGATTTGAATAAAGGGCGATCGTACCAGTTTAAGATAAAATCTTTGATGTTGCTATTTTCGAGGTTTTGTGCTGTTTGTGAATCGGCTTGCCGTCTGTGCGATCGATCTTTTTCACTCTTCAATCCCGGAGAAGCTGACTCTAATACGACTTTCTCGAATCTTTCAGGAAAATGTAATGTCATGTACAGCGCCAATCGCCCGCCCATTGAGTAGCCCAACAACAAACATTTGTCTATTTGTAAATCATCTAATAAGTGGATCAATGCTTGGGCTGTATTTGACATATTGTAGCAACTTTCGTCGCCGATGACTCTGGTTTGTCCGTGACCGGGAAGGTCAACTGCTAGACAACAATAACTTTGAGATAGTAAGAAAATGACGCTGTTAAAGTCTTGACTGTCGCCCGTGAATCCGTGGAGTAATAAAATTAGTGGCTGATTTTTGTTCCCAGTTAAAGAATAGTGAAATTGATATTTTTTAGATTTGTTCATCTACACCATTAAGCTCCTATTTTTATTACAATATCATTACTAGGTTGTCAGGTATCAATCCAGTATATTCTATTGCCACCGATTTTCCATTCCTTAATGAAAGCTTACTATAAATTTCATCGCGTTCTATTGCATGGGCTAAAACTTCACCTCGAATCACGCTTAATTCTTCATCTAATTCAGGATTGACGATGAGTACCCACTCATCAGGATACAGACTAAAGATTTCTTCTAGGGTGAGGATTGGGCTAGTTTCTACTGGCGTACTCATGATTTTCTTCTCGTTGTTTTCGATTCAATATCAAACTGTTTGTAGTAAGGACTTTAGTCCTTATTGACTAAAATCTTGCAGATAGGACTAAAGTCCTGACTACGAACCATAGTTCTATTTTACCGAAATTCTCGATAATCGCCCAAACTACAGCACAAACCCCAGCGCTAGCAGCAAACCGCTCGTAAAATGCAGCGCCACTGCGATAAACTTAGAGTTGCTGACCTTTGCGGGTTGGTCGTGATAGTTTGCGACATGGCGGCAAAGGTCGATCGCAAAAAACAAACTTCCAAAAATCAACAGCGTCCAAATTGGGAACATTCGCAGCGCCACAAACAGCACAGTCAAAGCATAAACGCTGCCGCACAACCACTGCAACAACTGCACACCTTTTTTCGTACCAATTCGGACAATCGGCGATTTTTTACCCGCCGCCAAATCGTCCTCAACTTGATGGAAGTGAGAACAAAATAAGATGATACTCGTAGTAATTCCCACTATTGCCGAACCTGCGAAATTAGTAGCAGACCAAGTTTGATTTTGACTGTAATAAGCAGCAGCTAAAGCTAGCGGCCCGAAGGTAAAAAAGCAAATAATTTCGCCTAAACCCTGATAGCCCAAACGAAACGGCGGCCCTTGATAAGTGTAGCCGAGGGCGCAGCACAAAACTACTAGCAAAATTACTGTTGGGTCTTTTTGCCACCAGGAAATACCGCAGATTCCCGACACTCCGATTGCTAAAAATAGATTGGCAAGCCAGAAAATTAAAGCTTTATTTCCGGTTAAGTTTACCAAGGAATGTGCTTTATTTTTGTCTATCCCTGTTTCCGAGTCAAATACATCATTGGTGAGATTCAGCCATGCTATAATTAAAATGGCTGAAATTAAAAATGTCGAAAAAATTGACGCATTAATCGTTTGAGTTTCGGCAAAAGCAATTGCAGTTCCTACTGAAATAGGAATAACAGCAACGCTGTACATGGGCGGCTTGATTGCCGCCAGCCACAATTTACTATTTGAACGCTCAATTATCTTTGTTGTCATTACACAAACTTGATGCAATTGATAGCAGCTCAGTAATTTTACAATTTTATTGGTGAAGAATGTCTGCTAAGTCTCCGCTTGAGTGCGCCTCCGGCATCCGTTGATAGTCTTTGCGGGCGATCGCACGCCCGGTAATGCCCACCTGCAAACCTCTGCGGGGTCGATCGCCTTTTACCGAGAGTCGCCCTCTCAATCTTAAGTTTTATGTCTAAATGTTTCGATGGATCGCGCAATCGTCTGTTTTCTCCCTCCAGCGTGCCCAAACAGTCGGGAAACTCGAAAGGTCATGTTTGGCGATCGCCCGAGCGTGGTTAGATCGAAATAGGGATTATAGCGGGACAAAACCGCACTCTTTCTGACAAATCTGCTATTCTCGATTTCATGACAGTAATACCGCACCGCGCCAATCTTTTGCAAGACCGCAATCAACTGCATCAGTTGCTGTTAGATTGCCAGCAGTCTTTAACCGAAAAAGATCAAACAAAAATAGTTAGTATTTCTCAGGAAATTTCCCCCGTCGATCCGCTAGCGGTACTGCAAGAAATTGCCACACCCGATGACAGACACTTTTATTTTGAAAAAAGAGACCCCATTGTCGGCAACAGTTTTGCGATCGCCGCCCTAGATTCGGCAATCCATCTCACAGTAGCAGGAAGCGATCGATTTGCCCTCGCTCAAAATTTTATTCAATCAAGTCTTTCCCGGACAATTACCATCGGTACGGAACGTTTGCCCTTTAGCGGGCCGCACTTTTTTTGTAGCTTTGCTTTTTTTGATGAGAATGTCGCCACCAATTCTTACTTTCCCCCCGGTACCATATTTTTACCCAAATGGCAGATTACTCGCCTCAACGATAGCTGTACAATTGTCGCCAATGCCAAAATAGATAGAGATATAAATGTTAAAATTATTACTGAAACCATTAGCAAACAATTTGATAAAATTGCCTCTCAAAAATACATCAAATTAATTAACAGCCAAAACTCACTTCCATTAAAACAAATTCCTGTCAATGATGCCGCTCAATTTAAAAAATCTGTCAAGTCCGCTTTAGAATTAATCGAGTCTAAATATTTCAGTAAAATTGTGTTGTCCCAAGCTATAAATGTCATTTGCCAAACACCTTTTAGCGTAATAGATTCCTTAAATAACTTGCGCCTCACCTATCCAGGTTGCTACGTGTTTTCTACCAGTAACGGCAAAGGTCAGCAATTTATAGGTGCCAGTCCAGAACGCTTAATTAGCATTCACAACAATCAGTTGATCGCAGATGCTTTAGCCGGTTCTGCACCGAGGGGAAAAACTGAAGCAGAAGATGGTAATTTAGGCAAAGATTTACTGAACAGCGAAAAGGATATTCGAGAACATCAAGCTGTGATTGACTTTATAATCGATCGCCTTTCGAGTCTCGGCATCCATCCCGACTTTTCCCCGCTACCGAGACTGCTGCAACTATCCAACATTCAGCATTTGTGGACACCCATCAGGGCTAGAATTCCCCCAGATATTCACTTGTTGAAAATTTTAGCCCAACTGCATCCAACGCCAGCGGTAGCGGGGGTACCGAGGGATATTGCACTACAGCAAATTCGGGGCTGCGAAAGCTGCGATCGCTCTTTGTATGCAGCACCCCTGGGCTGGATCGATCGCACTGGTAACGGCGAATTTGCTGTCGGCATTCGATCGGCTTTAATCGATGGATCTCGGGCTATACTTCATGCTGGTGTTGGAATTGTGGCAGGTTCCGAACCTGATAAAGAACTAGCAGAAATTCAACTGAAACTGCAAGCACTTTTAAATGCTTTAGTTTAAGAATAATATAGCCTTTCGAGCGAAAAATGAGATAAGACATAGGGCATAGGGCATAGGGCATAGGGCATAGGGCATACCTTACTTTTGCGATAACTGCTATATCTCATAACTATGTAGCGACAAATTTGGTAACTTAAGACTTAGATATGGGTAGCCAGAAACCGGGTTTTTCAGCCAATACTAGCCAAAAACCCTCAATCTCGAAAAAACCCGGTTTATTGAGCTTTGATTGAGAACCGTTATATGTCATAAAATATTAGCGATCGCCAAAACAACAAAATGCTTGACTTTCGGAACACAAACACTCTTTGGGCTTCCATAATAGCCGAGACATTGCAGCGACTGGGACTAACCACAGCCGTAATTTGTCCCGGTTCGCGATCGGCCCCGCTAACCATAGCCTTCGCCCAGAATAAGTTAATAGAAACTATCCCCATCCTCGACGAGAGATCTGCGAGTTTCTTCGCCTTAGGAATCGCCAAAAAATCCGGTGTACCAACCGCCCTAATTTGTACCTCAGGAACCGCCGCAGCCAACTTTTATCCGGCGATTATCGAAGCCCGTGAAAGTCGAATTCCGCTGCTAATTCTCACAGCAGATAGACCCCCCGAATTGCGCGACTGTCACGCCGGACAAGCGATCGACCAAGTTAAACTATACGGCAATTATCCCAACTGGCAAGCGGAATTAGCCATCCCTTCAGCGTCCATAGGAATGCTAGACTATGTGCGACAGACGATCGTGTACGCGATCGAGCGATCGACCTTTCCGACACCCGGCCCCGTGCACCTCAACATCCCCCTTCGGGATCCGCTTGTACCAGTTTCAGACATTGCTGTCGAAGCTTTAGAAACACAATTCGATATCGAATATTTCTTTGCAGGATTAGAACCGATTTTTGCAGCAGAAACTTCTACCCCCCCCAGCCCCCCCTTGTTAAAGGGGGGAGTAAGAAGTGCAATAGAACCGATTTGTGCAGCAGAAACTTCTACCCCCCCCAGCCCCCCCAGCCCCCCCTTGCCAAGGGGGGGAGTAAGAAGTGCAATAGAACAATGGCCCGAATGCAGTAAAGGGATTATTATTGCAGGTGTAGCCCAGCCTGAAGATGCAGAAAAGTATTGTAGTGCGATCGGCAAAATTTCCCAACTATTAAACTGGCCAGTATTAGCAGAAGGACTATCGCCCTTAAGAAACCGCGCCCAACTCAACCCCCATCTAATTTCCACCTACGATTTAATCCTGCGAAACCGCGAACTAGCAGATAAATTAACCCCAGAAATCGCCATTCAAATCGGAGACTTACCCACAAGCAAAGAATTGCGAAACTGGTTAGACAAAACCCAAGCAAAACGCTACATAATCGATCCGGGCCACCACAACTTCGATCCCCTACACGGCCCAACAATTCACCTACGAACCTCTGTAGAAAACCTCGCAACTCTATTAACTCAAGTCCCCCCCCTTACCAAGGGGGGGTTAGGGGGGGTTCAAGATCGGGGCAACCACGGGGGGATTGCCCCTACAAACAATGAAACAAAAAAACAGAATTTTGTAGGGGTAGTGCCCCCGTGCCTACCCCTCCCCACCAACGAGGGCAACCACGGGGGGATTGCCCCTACAAACAATGAAACAAAAAACCAGAATTTTGTAGGGGTAGTGCCCCCGTGCCTACCCCTCACCTCTCCATCAAACGAATACCTCCAACTTTGGCGAAACACCGAAACCCAAGTCAGACAAACAATAGACCAAAAACTATCAGCAATTAACAACATCATCGAACCAAAAATTTCTTGGCTGCTTTCCCAAATATTGCCACCAGCCACACCCATATTTATTTCCAACAGTATGCCAGTCCGAGATGTCGAGTTTTTCTGGAAGCCGAACAACTTAGAAATAAAACCTTTTGTCAATCGCGGCGCCAACGGCATAGACGGCACATTGTCAACAGCTTTAGGAGTCGCCCACCGCAATCAAAGCAGCATTTTGTTAACAGGTGATTTAACACTTTTGCACGACACCAACGGCTTTTTAATTACAAATAAATTTGTCGGTCATCTGACAATTGTTTTAATTAATAACAACGGTGGCGGGATTTTTGAAATGTTGCCAGTTGCTAAATTTGACCCGCCCTTTGAAGAGTTTTTTGCCACACCGCAGGATATCAATTTTGCTCAATTGTGTGCAACTTACGGCGTGGAACACGAGATAATTGAGCATTGGGAGCAGTTCCAACAAAAATTAAGTTTTCTACCAAATAACGGGATTCGGGTCTTAGAATTGCCAACAAACAGGCGTACAGATGCTAAATGGCGGCAAGATAACCTAAGTAAATTTGCCAAAGGTTCGTAGTAAGGACTTCAGTCCTTTCTTGGGAAATTTAAGGACTAAAGTCCTGACTACGAACCTCATATGCCAAAGGTTCGTAGTCAGGACTTTAGTCCTTTCTTTAAGAATTCAAGGACTAAAGTCCTTACTACGAACCTTTTATGAACAATATTTAAACGGCTGCTTGAGCTAGCAGTGCATCTAACTCTCCATCTCCATCAAGTTTGTGAATGTCATCGCAGCCGCCGACGTGTTGACTGTTAATAAATATTTGGGGCACGCTGCGCTTTCCGTTAGCGCGATCGGCCATGGCATTTCTAGCAGCTTCGTCGCCGTCAATTTTGTATTCCGTGTAATTGACGCCTTTCCACCACAGCAAAGTTTTGGCGCGGATACAGTACGGACAGGTTTGCCAAGTATAAATTTCAACATTGGCTTTGATGCGATCGGGCTTGCGGCCCAAAATGGGATTCAGAAAATCAAGCATTTTCGGTACAGGGGTAAAATTTCAACTGGTTGAGAGATTAAATCATTTTAGCGAAACGCCATCAATCCCGCGTTCTACCAAAGGTTAGGCTGGGATGCAATTACCTGCCGCACCTGTAGTGCTGTGATTCGTGTCACACATTTACTCTACTCCGATCACTTGCTTTCATCCAAAATAATCACCTGCGGAACCTACTTAATATCACCGATCTTTTGAGGAAACCAAGCGATTATGAATATATCGAATTCAACCGCACTGCCATGAAAGCTTTACAACTCCTCCCCGGCGCTATCTCTGAAATCCTCGCTTCTGTAACCGACACAGGCGTTTTGACATTAGCCGATCGCTACGGTTTGATGGCCGCCACCTTAGACGAGTCGCTGAATGACGAAGATAGATGCTGTGTCAACCGCCTGCTGCGGGCAGTGCTCAAAGGCCGGGTGAGAATGGTCAACGAACTTTCAGCGTAACGAGGATTTGCAGTTTTGTTCTGATGGTAAGGTGAGTCAGCGGTAGATAAAGATGGCGAAATTGGTTGGCAGCCGATCGCCCGCCGGAGTCCCAGAGACTTGATATAACGGCAATTTGAATTCGATTTAAAAGTTTTCTCCTCCAACAAAACAACGGTTTTTTCGATGTGCAGCCTGTTACGGGCTGCTTTTTGTTGGACGGCTAATCTGTTATTTCGCGATCGCACGGGTGGTCAGAAACCGGGTTTTTCACGAGAATACTTGACTGTGACCGACAGATTCGCTAAAAAACCCGGTTTCTTGGGTGAGAGTCTAATCTCGTGTTCTAATCGCGGATTTCCAGATTGTACTGACGGCAAAGGGCGATCAGTTTTTGTTGGAATCGATCGCGCACTTTCTGGGGCGAGACAATCGCGCAATCTTCCCAATAGGGGGTAATTTCGCGAAAAAACCAGAAGGTATTGGAGATATTCCGAATCACTCGTCTAATTGGCGGATCGCTTTCTAATTCGCTGACTTCCACATCGCCTTGCTTCCGCCTGTAGTTAAAGGCAAGTCTGCCGGATAAATGAAATTCTACGGGAATCCTGGCTAAATCTGGCAGCCAAGGTCGATCGACCGAAATCACCGCAGCATCTTCAATGCGATCGAGTAGTAGCGTCCAATTATGTTCGAGTCCCGGTACGTCTTGATTTCCCTCAGATTCCTCGCAGCGACACATTAAATACTGTCGCTTTTCAATAGGGACAATCCTAGCGTGCAAGACTGTGTAATGCCAAAGGCGATCGGCTGCATCTCGATAGGAAAGGCGAAATGGTTGCTGTCTGTGGATGAAGTTATCGATTTTTTGCCGCCAAGCGGGTAAGGGGTTACTCAAAAACGCCTCGATTTCAGCCCGGAAGGGGAGAGTTAGTTCGCTGCGTGAGCTCAACAATTCGGCAATTGCCAGCGCTTCATCGATTTTGCCCAAGTCAAGCAATTGCTGTCGGGCGATGTCTAGGGCTTGGATGCGGGTTTGGGGCCAGTCGTGGTTCGGGGCGATCGTCAGTTGGCGGCGGGCGATCGCTTCTATCAGTTTGGATATGTTCGGGCGATCGCCCCACGTCTTCCCAAATTCTTGGGCCAAGGCTTCCAACTCAGTTTTATCTCGTTCAGAAACAGACAGGGTGATCGATTGACCTTTGCGACTCATAAGTATACGGACACTTCTTCATTGTACGGGCTTGATAATCTCTATTGTCGGTGTCAATATGGGAAATATCCACTTTCTACGGACACAGATTCAGCATATGTCCGATTACCAGATTACCCTCAAATGCGTTTACTCCTGTCCCGCTGCGGAAATTCCCAAGGGAGTCAAATTACCGAAAAATTGGACACTTTCTTGGCATCAACTCGAAACTTTAAAGGCAATTCGCGATCGCAATATTGATGTCATTTTCAACTCAGCTATCACTAGCGATGGCAAAAGTTTAGCCGCTTTTTTAGAAACATTGCAGACAGATTGTTGTGCAGTGGCGCTATATCCTACGAATGAACTGGCGCGAGATCAGGAGACTCAAATTAAGCGCTATATCGAACAATTTCAGCCCGATCATCAACCCCGCGTTGTCCGACTCAGCGGCTCGGAATTAGAAATCTATGCAGAAAATGAAGGATTGAGAAAAGCAGCCGCGATCGCATCTCGCACAAGTCAATCAGAGATTTTATTAACTAACCCTGATATCTTGCACCATCTGCACCGAGGAGCGTATTTAAGCTCTGAAGATAGCCCCGATAAACTGTGGGGTCGAATCGACAAAGATTTTGACCTATTCATTTTTGATGAATTTCATGTTTTTGCGGCTCCTCAGATTGCCAGCGTCATCAATACCTTGTTATTAATTCGTCATACAAACCGCCGGAAAAAGTTTGTATTTCTGTCAGCAACTCCAGACGAGCAATTAATTAGCAGACTAGAAACAGCAGGTTTTCGCTGTCAAACTATCGATCCTTTAAAAGAAGGCAAATATCGGTTTCCCGATCGCCCCGCCGAAATAGAACAGTTGAAAACAGACTCCTGGCGGCAGATATTAAGGGAAAGTACGCTGACTTTTATTTCCCTAGAACCAACTTCAAAAGCTTCTGAAAATTGGCTGAAAGACAGTGCAAATCTCATCCTGACTCACTTTAAACACAATCCGGGGAGTAAAGGAGCGATTATCCTGAATTCAATTGCTGCCGTCAAGCGGCTGACACCATTTTTTCGGGAATTGTTCGCGCCTCACGGTTTAGTTGTTGGCGAAAATACCGGGTTGTCGGGAAAGATGGAAAAAGAGCGATCGCTCTCGTCAGACTTAGTTCTCGGTACTAGCACAATTGATGTCGGGGTAGACTTCAAAATCAATTTGCTGATTTTTGAATCCGCCGATGCGGGCAACTTCATCCAAAGATTAGGAAGGTTGGGGCGACACGATGGGTGCGATCGCAATGGAGAGTTTATTCAGTTTAAAAATTTTACAGCCATAGCACTCATCCCTAATTTTTTAGTCGAACGCTTGTTTGCAGGTGATACTGCCACTTTAGAGTCAAGCGGAATTTACGATCGTCCTTTTTTCTATCAACAAATTCGCGAAAACTACCGCCAAATCAATAATTTTGAGGGATATTATTCGCGGTGGGGTGCGGTGCAGTCTGTTCAAATTTGTTGGGAATTAGGGCACAGAACAATTAAACAGCAGTACGCATCAAGTCAGAAAGCTTTTCAGGAAGCTGCTCAAAAAGTATTTAAAACTAGCTTGGGGAAAGTGGCCGGTAATATTAAACAGTGGGGTAAAGAGTGGCAAGAGCGATCGGGAAACAAGACAGGAAATCCGATTGTTGAAGATGCTAGCAGTTTTCGAGGTTCTAGTCCTCTGCAATGCGCCATCTGCGATTTAACTGATTCCCATGAGGCAGACAAATTTAAAACTTACGATTTACCAGGAATTTTGAGCAACTTGGAAATCGAACCGATGACGGAATTTGCATTTATGCAAATGTTGAAGGAGACATCTGAACGCATTGGGCAACCAATTGCCAAAGGTCGATTTAAACATTGTCTGGCTTTTTTGAAGTTGCGTAGTTATCGGGAGGAAAGACTGAATTGGAAATTTACTTATTCGGGAAAATTGGAGGAAAATGCTGCTGCTTGGAAGGTTCAGGTTTTAACGGGGATTGAGGTTTTGCAACCTGAGAATTATTGGATCGGGGAAATCAACAAGCGTTTGAAGAAGCAAGCATTGGTTTGTTATGTCCTGCGTTATCCGGTGGCTGAAGTGCGATCGCGCCTGCGACTGCCGGTGCACTTTCAGATTTATCCGATTTGCGATCGATACAGTATCCACGATACGACTGCACCTTATTCTATAGCTTTTGGGCAGTCGGCGCTGTTGGTGGACACGCTGGCCCACTGGCTCAAGAGCAAGGGGGATGAAATATGGATTGCGTAGAATATCAAGCCCTGATAGGGAGTTTACATTGTACAGAAGTCAATGCTGGGAAAGCATCAAACAAAGGAGTAGGCGAGGTTTCAATCCCTAATAGGGGCTTGGATTTGCTTAAACATTTGCAAGCAGTTTTAGTTTCCCAGGAGGCAACCATAGCAGATAAAGGTGAAAATGTCAAAAATTACTTTCTTGCCACATTTAAAGTTGAGGTTGGTAGGAGGTGGTAAAAAAGAAATGGTTCTCGCTTACTCTTTAAGCAGTGTTACACTGACAGTGTTGTGATCCACGAGGACAACCGCCCATGCCCCAGCAAAATCTTGACGCTGACCAACTACGCCATTTGCTTTGTGCTTTAACAGAAGACCTGAACCAATTCCGGCTCAATACCTCAATTTTGCAGAAATGTCAACAACTTGTAACTATTGTCTATAATCAACAAACTAAAATTCAGTCACTTGAGGCTGAAAATAGTGCTCTCAGAAGAATTAATCGCGATCGAGCAGACAAAATTTTTGAATTGGAGTGTCTAGTAAATCCTTTTTCTCAAGATGGAGATGCTATTTGCAATGAATAATCTGTTTTCGGTATCAACATAGACTCCCTAGAGGCATAAAATGGCTAAAAAACGTCAAAAACCAGATCAAGAGTACCAACAACTCTCATTAAATTTTGATATCCCAGTCAATTTGAACTCAGAGCGATCGGATGATGCAGATGATGACTGGCTGCAAGATGAAGAATTAGGGGCAAACTTTGAAACGTCCGATCGCACGATCGAACCTCAAACTCGCGACTTACTAACCCTCAAACTCTTGCGAGAAGCCATTCAGAGTCAAAATCCAGGCGATCGCGTCATGGGAGATTTCGCAGAATATGTCTTGCCAAATCTGCTGCGAGTTGCGATCGGCGTCACAGCCAAAGGCGGCAAATTTTTTGACGAACTCGATCGCAAACAAGGAAAAGAGAACGTCAGGCGCGATAACGCAGGCGATCAGTCCCTAAATACTCACCTGCTAAATGGATTATTTCCTGCTAATTTAATTGAACAGCGGTTAGAAAAACTCGATACCACCGTGCGGCGATCTGTAGGAGAAAAAGAACGGCGGTTAGTAATTGCTGGATTTATTCTCCACGACTTTGAAAAATTCCCCGATGTCCCCAACGATTGTCGCAAGTTACCGCTAGAAAAGCACCGTCAAATTATTGATGAAAAAGTTCGACAGTTAGGACTAGATCGCTTCATCAATCCCGACGATCCAGATGCTTATCGAGAATACATTGACGATTTGCTCTGCCTTGCTTACAACGCTCAGCGGCGTTGGGATACTAACTGGAACTTTTCCGAATTTGGGTTAAATCCAGTGTTGCGCGATCGCACACTCCGTAGTCTCTCAGACTTGACTTGTTTAGCAGATTCCCTAGCATCTATTATCAAACATCCCCAAGATGCAGAAAATACCAGGCTCAACGAGTTAATCCACAGCCTCAGCGACGGGCAATTAAAATTCACTTATCACAGTATCGCTGAAAACAGAGGCGTACTTACCAACGTCGTCAATAACGCTTTAATGGAAGTGCATACGGCACTAAATACCGACGATTGCACCTACTACGAACCATTGCTGTACCTACCAACAGGTGTAATTTATCTAGCGCGATCGGATGCTCCTGCTATTTCAATTGCAGACTTGCCCGAACGGGTAGTTAGCAAGATCAAACAACTCTGCGCCGGACAATTGCAACGGCGACAAACTGGTTTTGGCAGAGATGGTAAAGGCATGAAATATGCCGATTACTATAACCTATTTTTTGATGCGTCAGAGTTGATGCTAGTTGCTGTTGATGCTACTTTACGCATTCTCAAAATAGGAAAAAACTCTGTTGCCAAAAGTCGCAGCGATAATCTGATAAAATTTCAGCGTCAGGATGTTTTGTCTGCTGATTATAACTTCAAGTTTGACGACGATATTCGGATCGATCAGATTGCTGAACTTGGGGACTTAGTGAGTCGCAAGATTTGGGGAGAACAGGTTAATACCATCGAAGCGGCACGCAAGAAAGACAAAAAACTACCCGCCCTAACTCATCTAGATATTGTCGATGAAATTGCTAAGTTTTGGAACCTATCTGAATATCTGCCAGCCCTGAGAGAAATTCAACGGATTAATGAACGCCTGAAAGAACTTAAACTAAAAGGCAATACAGGCGGCGTTCCTTACGAATGGTACTATTTAGCAGCAAAGTACCTAGAACATCACCCAGGAATTGAGGATGTGCGGGAAGTTTACGAACAGGCGATCGCCCACATTTCCCAAATGATTAAACCCATTCTTTCACAGTACAAATTGCCCGACGGTTGGGACGATTTGCGTTTGTGGGTAACGCGGGTTGTCATGTTACCCGGAAATACACCATTGGACACAGCATCCAGTAACGTATTTTTAGATGAGTTGGAACGCTATCAACTCGCTAAAAAACAGGGTAGAGGAAGACAGTTAATCTGTTCGATTTCCCATTCAGCTTACACGGTAACAGAACAAATGGAATCAGCCGTTTTGTTCACCCCTCAAGTTTACACTAACAAACAAATGTTGGGAGGTTCTAACGCCAAACGCAATATTTCTAGTATTGCAGGTTTGGAAATGATGCTGAGGCAAATTTTAATGAATCAAACTCAAGCTGTGGGCAAAAAATTTGAAGATGGCAAATATCGCTATCTCTATTTTTATCCCACATATTACTTCACCCCAGAGACAAATAAGTTTCTGCAAAAAGCCTACACTAGCATTGCCCAAACCCGCTTTGATACCAGCATTCGCAATCATTTTATCAGCAAGGATTTGCAAGCCGATTTTGGACGCGATCGCTACCAAAGCATTGATGCTTTCCTCATAGATGAAAACATCGAACCAGGAAAAGACCGCACCTTCAAACTTTCCTATCCCGAAGACCAACCCCTAACATTTTACTTCATGGCGCTTCCGCCCGGCCGAGATGCAACTGATACCGAATCCTGGGTAATGCCAACTTGGTTAGCTTTTGCATTTCCCATGATTCTGGATGTCAAAACCGTAGTTTCCGAGTCGCCAATTCCACCATTTAATGACGGTGCAGAATTTGAAGAAAGCGTATTTCTTGACAGTGTACCCCAAGCTTTTAGGGTGTTGACGAAGCGCGATCGCTTCCGTCTCGACTATATCTTAGAAGGATGGGAGGAAAACGGTAAAAAATACCCTGCACCTTTAAATGCTTTAACTGCTGCTTATGCAATTCATTTAGATGTGAATGCTAAGCAGGGAAAATCTGGCTATGATGCCAACTGGGGTAAACTGAGCGAACTCGCCAAGGATTTTGAAACTAGCCTGCTTTATGTTTTTGCTTACTTAAAGAATTGGGTTCGTAAGCAAAAATTAGATGCACCGAGTTTGAGTAAAATCAAACTTTATGCTCACTCATTTTACCCTTGTTTTGACCCCTACGTTACCTATAAACCTGAATCGGAGGACTTAATTGTGGAAGCAGAATCACCCTTGAATCATCCCAAAAAACTTACAGAACTTTATCGCAAGTTCTACCGGGCTAAATCGACTCCCGGAAAACCGACCAAATCAAATGCAATTCTCAAGCCAATTGATGAAGCAGCAGATGTAATTCTCAAAGCATATAAGGAGGAAGGATTTAATCTAGTCCAAACTGTAGCTGCTAAAATCTTTAAACTGATGGAGCGAGTGCATAACTCTACCGCTGAGGGACGTTGGGTGATTGCTAAACGGGATGAGGAACGCGAGGCAATTATGGACTTTGCCAATTACTTTGTTGTTGAAGTATTTGAAAAGTCTTTTGCAGGCGATCGCGCTCGTTTAGCTGGTCGTCAACTCAACCTCATTCGAGATACTTGCGAGTTCCTTTATCGCCTTGAAGGCGATAAGAAATATCGCGCAAGGAAAGAGCAAGCGAGTGAGAATGATCTTGAAGATTCTGATTCTGACAATGATGACTAACTAGCTTTTCAATTGACCAAACTTAATTTACAAAACCTAACTGGAGACAAACAATGACTTTTCTAAAGAATCTTGACCAAACCAAATGCTTCCAAAATGAAATTCCCTACAAGCCAATGGGAAAATATATCCATTTTTTGACTATTCGTGTCACTGAATCCTATCCCTTATTTCAAACAGACCAAGAACTTAATAAGGCGAGAGTGAGAGCAGGAAGAAAACGCGAAAATAGCGCTCCGATCAGCCGTCTGACGATGTTCAAACGCAAACAATCTACACCTGAACGCTTAGTTGGTCGGGAATTGCTTCGTAATTATGGATTTATGACCGCACAAGAATGCGAGTATAACGTCCGATTCGCAATGGATAACCCCGACTGCATTATCTATGGCTTTGCTATTGGTGATTCTGGATCGGAAAAATCTAAGGTGGTGGTTGATACTGCATACTCAATCACACCCTTTGATGATTCTCATGAAACATTTACGCTGAATGCTCCTTATGAAAATGGCACAATGGCAGCGAAGGGAGAGATGAAAGAATTACCAAAAGGCAAAGATAAGGGTAAGTTAGATGGAGAAATTGGTACAACTACAGCCCGAATTAATCAACAAGATCATATTCGACCACAGGTTTTCTTTCCTAGCATTATCACTCTCAAAGATGCAACTGAGGCAGGCTTTCTATATGTTTTGAATAACATCCTGCGTACCAGTCGTTACGGTGCACAAACCACTCGTACAGGCACGATGCGTAATGAATTAATTGGTGTTGTTTTTGCTGATGGCGAAATCACCAGTAACCTCCGTTGGACTCAGGCAATTTATGACCTGTTTCCTGATGAAGTGCTGCAATCTCTTGACCCGTTAGATGAAGATGATGTGATGGATAACGCTGAGACAGCAATTCAATCTCTTTTGGATGACGAACCCATTGTAAAAACTGCTTTTATCGGTGAAAAATTTGATCCTATTCTTAAAGAAGTTAAGGCTTTGACGAGTAATGAGACAACGCTTAAAGCAATTTTAAAGAAAGCTGATGATGAGGCTAAAGCTTACGCGAAGAAGCATATCAAGGGTAAAGCAGGAGCTACAACAGCAGCGGAGTAAAAACCATGACTTTAATTTACCGCTGTCAAATCGAGTTGCATGATAGCCTTTATTTTGCAACTCGCGAGATAGGGAGACTTTACGAAACAGAGCCTGTAATTCACAATTACGCGCTTTGTTACGCCCTCGGTTTGGTGGATAGCGAAGTCTATGCCACCACCGTTTCTGAAGAAGATTCCTATCGATATTTCTGTCCCGAACAAGTTCCTAAATACGAGCCGCATTTAACGGCGCTCAACCAGCAGGGAATTTATGTTACTCCGGCGCGATCGATCTTTCACTCCTCTACTCTCAACACTTGGAAATACGCCAACAACAACTATCACGTTGAGATGGAGAAAACCCAGAAAAATATTCCCAGTTTTGGCAGAACCAAAGAGATTGCGCCGGAAAGCAAATTTGAGTTTTTCATCATTTCAGAGAAGCCTCTGAAACTAGCTAAATGGATTCGTTTGGGAAAATGGATGAGTAAAGCTGAATTAAAGACTGATGAAATTACAAAATTCGAGCGCAAAAATGGTGACTTCATTTTTCCCTATTTGCTTAATCCCTTAGATGTGATGTTTTCGCATCAAGTGATGAGCTACGATGTGGTGAATATGCCCCCAGTAAGTTTGATTCAAAATATCAAAATTCGTGGGCAATATTACAAGCTTGAAGAAATCAAAATAGGCGAGAAATATTACAAGCTTGAAAATATCCAAATTCCAGCTTGTATGGAATACCGCTTTCGGGCTAACTAACTCTTAGGTTCGTAGTAAGGACTTTAGTCCTGCTGAGGACTGAAGTCCTCACTACGAACCTATCACACATTAATTTTACTATCCAAATATGCCGCACAGTCTCATCCTCAACATACTCCCCATCGCCCCAATTCCCCCCGGATACCTCACGGGAAGACACCTGCACGCCCTGTTTCTCACCCTCGTGAGCTCCGTTGACAAACAACTCGGCGATCGCCTTCACGATGCCACAGCCGACAAATCCTTCACCCTCAGCCCTTTGCAAACTAAAAAATGCCCTTTCAAAAAACACCATTCCCTCCAATGGGAACACACAGAACCAATTCCAGAACACTCTCTCTGTTGGTGGCGAATTAGTCTGCTGGATGACACTTTATTTGGCAAATTAACTCACCTTTGGCTGAATCTCAATCCATCCCGTCCGTGGCATCTTGGCCCGGCGGATTTGATGATTACGAAGATTCTCGGAACACCTCAAGTAGATCAACCTTGGGCGAATGCTTGTACTTACTCTCAACTTTACGAACAAGCTTCGGAAACTAATCGCTTAATTGCCTTCAGTTTTGCGACGCCTACTACCTTTCGACAGGGGAAGTTCGATTCGGTGATTCCTACTAGAGATTGCGTTTTTAATAGTCTACTGAGTCGCTGGAATAAGTACAGCGGGATTGAGATTCCTAATTTGCCATTGGATGCACTTTTTTCAACTTTTGTCAATATCAAAACTGAAAGATTGACTAACTATGAAAGCAATTTTGTGGGCATGGTTGGGGAGGTTAGTTATCGGATTTTGGGTGATGTGGAGCCTTTGGTGATTAAGCAAATTAATGCTTTGGCGGATTTTGCTCTTTACTGCGGGGTTGGGAGGAAAACTCCGATGGGGATGGGGATGACTCGACGGATTGTTGTTAATAAGAGTTGAACCGATTTTGAGGGCGGGCAAGATGCCGGATGTCCAGGGCGGGCAAGATGCCCACCCCACAATAATACTAAACTCTTGTGGAACAGTGCCCACCCCACAATAATACTAAACTCTTGTGGAACAGGCATCTTGCCTGTTGCTAATTATGGATGTCCAGGGCGGGCAAGATGCCCACCCCACAATAACACTAAACTCTTGTGGAACAGGCATCTTGCCTGTTGCTAATTCCCAATTTTGAGGGCGGGCAAGATGCCCACCCCACAATAACACTAAACTCTTGTGGAACAGGCATCTTGCCTGTTGCTAATTTCAATTACTAATCTCCTACAAACTATCAAAATTATGAACGATTTTGATTACATTTCGATCGCACTTTTGAACCAATACTCTTACTGTCCCCACCGCTGCTGGCGAATGTCTTGCGCGGGGGAATTCACGGATAACCAGTATACCATCGAAGGGACGAGTTTGCACGATCGCGTTCACACTCTCAGTCAAATCAACCGCGATGAGACTTGGCAGGTGCGGGCGATTTGGCTGAAGTCTGAAAGGTATATGCTGATTGGGAAATCCGACTTGATTGAATCAACCGATGGTGAGTTGTATCCCGTTGAGTACAAGCGGGGGCGCAAGGGCGAATGGGATAACGATGAGTTGCAAGTTTGCGCCCAAGCCCTTTGTTTGGAGGAGATGACGGGGAAAAGTATTGCGACTGGATATGTCTATTACGCGCAGTCGCATCAGCGGCAGTTAGTGGAGATTTCTGAGGGATTGAGACGGGAGACGATCGCCACTATCAACGCTATCCAAATTTTACTGCAAACTGGCAAAATTCCTCCAGCGCATTATAGCAAACGCTGTCAGGGTTGCAGCCTTTATCAGCAATGTTTGCCGCAAGCTGCTGAAAAAGTCCTGCGCTATCAAGAAGCTAATTAAACCTCATTTTTGGGAGTCTATCATGGGAACACTTTATATCAATCAAGATGATGTGTTTATCGGCAAAACAGATGAACGGCTGAATGTCAAGGCAAAGAATCAAATATTACAGGATGTGCCTTTGATTCATTTAGATGGAGTGGTGATTGTGGGACGGGCGACTATTTCCCCGGCTGCGGTTGCAGAATTGCTTCAGCGGAAAATTCCTCTGACTTTTATCACCGATACTGGTCACTATTTGGGTAAGCTGGAACCGGAATTAAGTAAAAACATTTTCGTTCGGAATGCTCAGTGGAAAGCGGCGGGGGAAACTCCGCAAGCTATTCATGTTGTCCAGGGTTTTATTCGGGGAAAATTGAAGAACTATCGCACCAGTTTATCTCAAACTCAGCGGGAACATTCGGAACTAAATTTAAGTTCGGCAATTATGCAGATTTCAAATGCGATCGCCAAACTTGACAAAACTGACAACATTAATTCTTTGCGCGGCCATGAAGGTGCTGGGAGTGCGGCGTATTTTGGAGTTTTCAACCAATTAATTCGGGCGGAAGGCTTTGTGTTTAAACCGCGACACCGCCCTGCTACTGATGCGGTGAATTCTTTGATGAATTTTGCTTATACGCTGCTACGTCACGATGTCCAAAGCGCGATTAATATTGTGGGATTTGACCCTTATTTAGGATACCTTCATACGCAGCGCTACGGCCGCGTCGGTTTAGCGTTTGATTTGATGGAAGAGTTCCGCCCGTTGGTGGCGGATAGTGTAATTCTGAACGCGATTAACCGCCGGATTCTGACACCGAATGATTTTACGGTGGAACCGCTGAGTAATGTGATGCGACTGTCGGAAACGGGACGGAAAGAGTTTTTGAGGTTGTATGAAAAGAAGAAGCAGTCTGAGTTTAAGCATCCAGTTTTGAAACGTAAGTGCACTTATCGAGAGGCTTTTGAGATTCAGGGGCGGCTGTTGGCGAAGTATTTGATGGGCGAGATTGACAAATATCCACCTTTAGTTTTGTACTAGATATGCACATTCTGATTTCTTACGATATTTCGGAAGACAAGCGCCGGACAAAGATTCACAAAATGCTGAAATCCTACGGACAGTGGATGCAGTATAGTGTGTTTGAGTGTGCCGATCTGACTGAGACGCAATACGCTAAATTACGATCGCGCCTGAACAAAGTCATCAAACCAAACGAAGACAGTATTTTGTTTTTTCCGCTGTGCGCCTGCTGTCAAGGTAAGATTGAACGTATTGGTGGGGTCGTTCCTGCCGATCGAACAATATTTTTTGCCTAGTTTCCGTGAACGGGTAGGTGTTAAAATAGGGGTATCAAATTTCTCGGCTGAAACTGATGTGCAGCAAGAGTTTGATGCCCCTAGTCTCAAAAAACGATTCACGGAAAATCTGAAAGCTTTACAGGATAACGTTTTTGGAGTGAGTATGAAAAATTGGGGATTGACAAGCCTAGGGCTGAAATGGTACTTTTGTTTTAGATTCACGGAACTGCACCTTGAAAACCAAATACACCAAGGCTTCTGGAGCGGGCGGCCGGAAAATACCTAAAACCCTATCAGGGATTGAAACAAAGATATTTGGCTCGATACTTTGGAAGAAAAGCAAGCCGGAAAATACCTAAAACCCTATCAGGGATTGAAACCACTCCTCAAAGCTTCTAAAGATTCTTGCAGCGCTTTGCCGGAAAATACCTAAAACCCTATC
>NZ_JAEQCX010000199.1:0-5721 GCF_020738035.1 Microcoleus sp. PH2017_28_MFU_U_A | reverse complement strand
TTTTGATCTATATTACCTGTTTATCTTGCACTTTTTTCTCCCTCGCGCCATCTAAACCTATGCCACGCAATATGTGATTGATTTTTCAGCAAGCCCTAGTTAAGCCCAAAGACTCGACTTTCACGTTATCGACAGCATTGACGGTGAAGGTGACGGAATCACCAAGATTCACATTATTATTGCTGGCAATTAGGTTGACTTTAGGTGCAGAAGTATCAGCAACAACGCTTAAATTGTAGGAGACAGTAACGCTTTCTCCAAAAGTATAAATTAAAAAGGAATTTCTTCATCAATCTCAGGAAATTTTGCAGCCAGTTTATCCCAGGCTTCATTTGCTGCTTGTTTTACCCTATAATCACTATCTCGCAAAGCATCAGTTAGAGAGTCTACTGCTCTTAAATCTCCGATTTCACCTAACGCCCAAACTGCCATATGTCGAACTTCACCCTCGCTATTTTGTAAAGCTTCAATGAGAGGGTAAGTTGCTTGTTCATCTTTGAGCTGACCCAGGGCCTTTGCTGCACTGACTTTAGTTGCGTAATCCCAGTTATTATGGCAATCGTCTTTGAGAGTGGCAATTAGAACAGGCACAGCTCTAGTATCGCCTAACTCTCCCAAAATTCTGGCTACCTCTTCTTTGGGATCGTAATAGAGAAATGGATCGTTATTCTGCTGGTTCAATCGCTCTACATTCTGATGATTGAGTAATTGCAACCCTTGAATTAGAGGCTCCACAGTTCTTGGTTCTTTAAATTCGATTAGGTCGTTGGAGAAATATGTAAAAAACCGACCACACAAAGAGCCTTGCTGAATAGCTTGTAGAGCAAATTCTATAATCTGGAAATTATATTTACGCCAAATTTGATATTCTTTTTCAGGGTTGCGAGAAATATAATCCCCTATGAAGTAAGCTCCTGCTTCATAACATTCTGCGATGGTTAGCATCATACTGGTTAAACTTGTATACTTTTCAAGTAAAGTTAACTCTCCTTCTTCAAGTCGCTGAAAAATTATCGGACAAAAAATTAGTATGTTATTAATTAAAACGTACCCATTATCTTCCCATAAAATGTGATAAAAAATATTTAAATACTTAAAATCTTTCCAATAAGGCTTAATTATATCTACATTGGCTATGTTATCTGTTTGGAGAGTTTGATGTGTGAAGATATCCTGGCGCAGCTCTGCAACGATTTCTTGTAGAGGTCTAAAAGTCCAACTATGAAATATCCAAGCTGTTTCCTTCCACTCATCTCCTTCTACTGCACCATTTCTCCACTGATAAAGTTCATAGAGTTCAGGAGAAAATTGGATTGGTAAATCTCTTACTAAGTCATCTATCTCATCCTTTGATAAGCCAGGGTATAGATACTCAATCCACGAGGGTTCATGTCGCTCTATCCAGCTTAAGATTCGGTTTAAAGCCTTGGTTAATTCTGAAGTCATAACTTTCTTTAAAATGGAAACCAGGGAGCACCTGTATTTATATCTCGCTCATTACCCTCTTTATCTATCCAATGCGTCTGATCGTGAGTAACTTGAACTCCAAACCAACTGTCTTTGGGATGGTTAGGCAAAACAGGAGCGTATTGGTAAAATCCGCGAGTGTTCTTATCAAATTCACCACCAAGGAAAACACCTTGAGTCTTGTTTTGTTGACTATTAACAAGCTTTAAAGAAACCTTACCAGCATCGTAATTCAAGGGGCCACCTTGTAAAGTAGAGTTGTATGGGTACTCATCACAGTCTCGACCAGAGCGAGAATTAAAGTATCGCATGGGATTATCGTTATCCCAAGGACACTCTGGCGTAAAATCATACCACGGAGCTGGATATTCGGCTCCGTTTGAATATTTTTTCACACGGCCCGTAGGAGTATTGTTCCACCCAGGGGAAATGCGAGCTAGGAAAGACTGCCCAGTCTGGACAATAGCCTCTTGCGTATGTTGCGTAATTTCTGGTATCTCGTGTCCCCAAACAATAATTGGGAATCCCTCCAAGTCACAGTTACCTGCTCCAACCGTTGTGTTACACTCTTGAACTTTTTTTCTTATAATCTGGTAATTTTTTCCAGTTATTGCAGTATTCAGGAACTTATTAACTCCTTTATGGCTGGTATTTTTTAAATATCCAGGAACTAAGGCATTGTCCCCATCTAGTGTACTAAGAGTCCCTATTGGAGATCTACCCATGATATAGGTCATCGTTGTCAAAATAGTAAGAATGGACATAACTGAACTCTGTTCCTGTAAAAACAATCCACTCGGGTCAGTTGCATTCACCGGATTTCCGTGAACATAAGGATACTTCGCCAAAGACAGCGGCTCAGTTAAAACCCCTTCAAACGGATCTCTAGCGCTAAAGCGTCCGGTTTCCGTATCATAATACCTCGCCCTCAAGTAATAGTCACCCAAATTCGGATCGTACTGCTCGCCCGCATACAAGTAGTTATTAACCGTATTGCCTGTTTTCCCAATTAAATTCCCGTAAGCATCATAAGTATAAGTGTCGATCGCATTGCCAGCGCCATTAGTTAAAGCTCTCGTACTTCCCAGCCCATCTACATGATAGAACGCCCGATCGCTCCCTCTCTCAGTAGAAACCAAATCCAATCCATAAACATAAGATGCTTGCAAATTTCCATTGGGAGAATACTCTTCCAATACTTGAGCATGAGGCTGATTGGAATCAATTAAATAACGAGTTTCTTGTCCGTTAACTATTGTTGCCACCCGCACCCCATCAGCGTCATATCGGTACTCAATATTGCGAGTTCCCGAAGCATCTGTTACCTGGGCCCCTATCAAGCGATTTTCAAAATCCCAAGTGTAGACTGCTTTATCAGTATTGTTCTTAAAACGGGAAAGGAGATTACCGTTGTTGTCGTAAGCGTAAGTAGTGACTTGACCGTTGAGGGTTTCATTCAGTAACCTGTCATTTTCATCATAAGTGTAAGTTTTCAAGCCCTCTATTGAATCATTGCGAGTCACGCGGTTTCCTATCTCATCATAGCCATACTGGATAGTACGATTGCCTGCAACAGAGTCAACAATCTTTTCTTCAATCAATCGATACAAATCATCGTAGATGTACTCAACAATCCGACCGCTATTTTCCTCTACTTTCGTCCGCTGTCCTGTGGCATTAAGAGTGTAGCGATAACTAGAAATTACCACATCCTGTCCCGATACAGGATCGATTCTAAAGTTTTTGATAAAAGTCAAGCGATTCAGTTTGTCGTACTCGCGAATTTCAACAGTACCGTTAGGGAATTTTGTGCGGATGAGGTTGCCAACTTTGTCATAAGTGTACTCCGTCAGCCCACCATCCGGGTCAGTCACAGTTTTGAGCTGGTTGTACTTGTCATAAGTGTTAATCGCAGTACCGGAAGGAGTTTTTACCGCAGCGATATTGCCAGCCTTGTCGTAAGTATACTCAACTTTCCGTCCATCAGGTTCAGTCCGAGAAATCAAGCGATCGCGTTCGTCGTATTCATAAGTCGTAGTGCGAACAATTCCACCCTTTGTTTCAGTTGCTGTTTGGCGCTGTCCGGTACTTGTGTAAGTATACTTGAGCGAGGTTTCATCGGGGAACTTTTCGGCATCCAAGCGGTTAAGTTTGTCGTACTCGTAAGTAACGGTTTTGCCATTTAAATCTTTGGCACTCAACACATTTCCAACAGCATCATAGGTGATTTCTGACCGCTGTTCTTTGGGCAAAATTATAGCAATGCGACGACCAAGTTTGTCGTATTCGTAGCGGGTAATATTGTTGTTTGCATCCTTAATGCTGGTTAAGTTGCCACTGAAGTCGTAGCCGTATTCAGTTCTTTTTTGCAAAGCATCTACTACAGCAACGAGTTGTCCTCGAATATTGTACTCGAATGCCGTTTTCTTGCCAGCTTGGTCAGTTATGGAAATGAGGCGACCGAGGTCGTCGTAAGCAGTAGTCGTATAAGTGTTGTCATCAAAATAAGTTTGTTTGATGCGACCTAGCTCATCATATACAAACCTGTTAGTACGTCCTAGTTGGTCGGTTTCGGTAATCCGATTTCCAAACTCGTCATAGGTGTAGGTTTTGCGGCGACAAGCACAGCTACTGCGAGACTCAATTATGCGACCTACTGCATCATATTCGTATTCAGTGCGATTGCCCAACTCGTCAATGGAAGCATTAACCCAACCTAGTTCGTTATATTCTGTTTTAGTTCTGGGGTTGTTAGACAGGTCGTTAGGTGTGCTATCTGGATGAATTACTTCAACCAGTCTATCTAGGGCATCGTAAACAAAATTAGTTGTTTGACCGGCTTGATTTGTTTCGGCAACTTTGAGTCCCGCTTTATTGTATTTGGTTATGGCGCCAGTGCGATCGGCCAAGTAAGTTTCTGTTCTGCGTCCCACCTTATCATAAGCATACCTTGTCGTTCGACCTAGGGCATCCGTTTCAGTTAGCAGGTTCCCCATCGCATCGTAGGTATAAGTAGTTTCACGCCTCAGTGCATCGCGAACCAGGGTTCGACGACCTGCCTTATCATACTCATACTCAGTACGGTTGCCTCGTTCGTCGGTAGAAGCAGTTATGCGACCTGCCTTATCGTATTCGCTTTTAGTTCTAGGGTTATCTGCGAGGTTTCCAGGTGTGCTATCGGGATAAATGGTTTCAATTAACCGTCCTAAAGCATCATAGATATAGCGAGTTGTTTGATTGGTTCGATCGGTTTCAGCAATTCTCCGACCTGCTTCGTCATACACACTTTTCTCTGATGTACCGTCAGCGTACAAAGTTTCTACAAGTTGGTTTTTAGCATTATAGCGATATGCAGTACGGCGAGCGATCGTACCCTCTTCAATCACCGCAGTCAAATTTCCGAGTATGTCGTATTCGTGCCTGATGACATTGCCTCTTGAATTAGTTTTAGTCTGAACTCGACCTTGAGAATCATAAGTCCAGCTTGTTGTCTGTTGTCGCAAACCATTCAGGGTTGTTACTTTAACGGTCTCTGTGATTTGGTCGCCATTACTGTTATAGGTATAAGCCGTTTCATTGCCAAAAGCGTCAATCTGACGAATAACATTGCCGAAGTCATCGTACTCAAATCGTGTCTTGTTACCGTTAGCATCTGTCAGTGAAGTAGTGTTACCAAACTGGTTAGTGGTTTCTCTTATAGTATTACCTTCTGCGTTAGTTGTGTTGAGAAGATTTCTTCTTTTGTCGTAGGTATAACTAATAGTATTACCTAGCGGGTCAGTTCTGCTTGTGACTTGCCCAAAGTTGTTATAGCTATAATAGGCTTTATTACCTAACGGATCTGTAATATAGATGAGGTTTCCACCACTATCGTAGGCATATGTTGTTGTGTTGCCGAGAGGGTCGGTTTGGGTTAGCAATTTATTATTTTCATCAAAAGTTTGTTGTGTAATCCCCCCAAGTACATTTACTTTTTGAACTACATTCCCCCGCGCATCGTAAACATAAGTCGTTTCCTTCCCAAAAACATCCTTAACTTTCTGAAGCGAATTATTCGGATCGTAAATCAACTCCACCGCAGAACCGTTGGCATCAATCATCTGCTTTAAACGACCAGAATCATCATATCCAGTCTTCACCCCAGTCCTTCCAAGAGAATCAATCACCTCAGTCAAAAAGTGAGGATTATTCGCAGCTTCATACTTAAAGCTAGTCGTATTATTCTCCCTATCCTTAACAGCAACCAAATCACCT
>NZ_JAEQCX010000057.1:0-38674 GCF_020738035.1 Microcoleus sp. PH2017_28_MFU_U_A | reverse complement strand
AAAAAGCCTCAAATGATTGCAGAGCAATTATTTGAGGTTTTGAGAATTCTGAATTCTTTTGAAATTAAATCCGATCGAATATCTGCGGAATGTGGGTTGTAGAGGAAGTTTTGGGAGAATTTTCGGTTGATTCTTTGGGTTTTGAGACCAAGTTAGCTTCTTGAATAGTTGACAGTTGACAGTTGACAGTTGACAGTTGAGAGGGGAGCATCTCAGTTTTGCTATAGTGCGAGCGTCCCCGCTCGCGTGCTTGTACACACGCGAGCGGGGACGCTCGCACTGTAAGAAAAAATGCTTCTTGCAAAACTGAGATGCTCCCGTTGAGAGAAGGAAGAGGGAGAATTTCCCAATTACCAATTCCCAATTACCAATGACAACTATTCAACAAGCCAACCGCCAACTGCTTTCCTGTCAACTGCCAACTGCCAACAGTCAACTGATAGCAGCTTCAATGTACTGACTGTCTAAGAGAAAAGCACCTTTTTCAAATCGAATGCCCCAATAATTGCCGGGACGCCGATCGATCACAACACCCTGGGCCCCGATCGCAATTACATTCGCAGGCCGCAGCATCGGCATCGGTTCGGCAGTTTTCACGAAAGGTGGCATCGCCACAACTCGGACTTTTTGACCAATGGTAAATTCTTTATCCATAGTTTTTATGTTTTTATTGGCGATCGGGACACGGCTAGGTTAGCCAAAATTCATTGTGGCGTACTTTTGGCAGAACTCCCGCCTACGGCTTTGTGTCAAACTAAGAATTGATAGAAAATGGCTGATATAAAAGTAGGGGATAATTGGTATGGCTACAAGTCGTCGCATAGAGCGCGTAGCTTCAATGATTAAGCGGGAAGTCAGCCTGATGTTGATCAACGGCATTAAGGACGATCGAGTCGGTGCAGGTATGGTTAGCGTTACCGATGTCATTGTTTCGGGAGACCTTCAGCATACAAAAATCTTTGTCAGCATTTACGGTACTGATGAGGCCAAGGCCGAGACTATGGAAGGTTTGAAATCGGCAACTAGCTATGTCCGCAACCAGTTAGGCCAGCGGGTACAACTGCGTCGGACGCCGGAAGTGATATTTCTCGAAGACCGTTCCCTGGAACGGGGTGATAAAATGGTGATACTGCTGAATCAGCTTTCTGCCGATCGCAAACCAGGTATGTTTGACAACGAAGAATTGACGGATGATGGCGAAAAATTGGCAAATGATGATGATGATGATGATGATTTAGAAGAAGACGAGGATTAATCTCAAGTCCGGTGGCATTGGAATTATGTAATGCGAGTGTCCAAATCTATGATTCCAATGCCCAATTCCCAATTCCCAATTCCCAATTCCCAATTCCCAAATCTAAAATCGAATGATTGACAATCTTTCCTTACCCGAACTTGTAGCCCAGATGTTCGTGGTGCGCGCTTCAGGCTACTTGTTTGACCACCAAATTCGCTATCGAGCCTGGGAACCAACGGCCGACAAACTCCGCTATTATCTGGAAAATTTGGGCGTGGGTGGGGTGATTTTGGTGGGGGGAAGTGCTGCGGAATTGGCTGTTCGATCGCACCAATTGCAGTCTTGGGCAAAATTTCCGCTGCTGCTGGCTGCTGATATTGAGGAAGGTGTCGGCCAGCGGTTCGCCGGAGCGACTTGGTTTGGGCCGCCGATGGCTATTGCTGAAATTGCGCGGCACGATGCAGGTAAAGCCGATCGCTATGCGGAACAAATGGGGGCTGTGACTGCGATCGAAGCTAGGGCGATCGGTCTCAATTGGATTCTCGCACCGGTGGTGGATGTTAACAACAATCCCGACAATCCTGTGATTAACGTCCGCGCTTTTGGCGAGACATCGGAAATTGTCGGAAAATTGGCAAGTGCTTTTATTCGCGGTGCAGGTGAACACCCGATTTTAACTACGGCTAAGCATTTTCCCGGCCACGGAGATACGGCGGTTGATTCTCACTTGGAATTGCCGGTTTTGTCGCATTCGCCCGATCGATTGGCTGAGATCGAGTTGCCTCCTTTTGTAGGGGCGATCGCCGCCGGGGTCGATGCTGTGATGAGTGCTCACTTGCTGATTCCGGCTTGGGATGACCAGTTTCCGGCTACTCTTTCTCGCAAAATTTTGATCGGGAAGCTGCGGGAAGAGTTGGGATTTGAGGGTTTGATCGTAACGGATGCTTTGGTGATGGGCGCGATCGCCAATAAGTACGGCGCTAATGAAGCTGCTGTTTTGGCCGCTGAGGCTGGTGCTGATGTTTTGCTGATGCCGCTTGACCCAGAAGGGGCGATTCTGGCTGTCTGCGAAGCTGTCACTCAAGGGCGACTCGACATAGCACAAATCAAGGAATCTGTCAATCGAATCTGGAAGGCGAAAATTAAAGTGGGTTTGTCGATCGACCAAACAGCGACAAATCCCAAATTCGACCCCCCTCAACCGCCTCTGAGCAAGGGTGGGAGTTCCAGCGACTTAATTTTGCTGGCAACAGCAGAGGCAAGGGCGACGGCTGCCGATATTTTGCGAGATTCTTTAAAATTTGGTGGCGCTTTGCCTTTAGTGGCTAAAAAACCCTCGGAAAAGCAAATTTTGCGGAATTTGATTGTGGTAGATGATGTTTTGGGTTGCGAGTTTTTGGGAAAACACACTCCGGCGATCGCTATTCCCGAACAGTTTGGTTACGAATTGCAACTAATTGACGATCGGACAGGCGATTTGAGTCATAATTCAAGCGCAGAGCATTTTTCTCCGACACTGCTGCAAATTTTCATTCGCGGCAATTGCTTCCGAGGTAGTGCCGGATTGACCCAAGCGGCTCAAGATTGGTTTAAGAATTTATTAAAGACGGGAGAACTGCAAGCTGTGGTAGTTTACGGAAGTCCCTACGTTTTAGAACAATTTTTGCCGCACTTGCCTCCGACTATTCCTTATATATTTTGTTTCGGACAAATGCCCGCAGCGCAATCTCTCACTCTAGAGTTGCTGTTCGGCATTAACAAAACGGGGAATGCTTGATCTGCCAGACTGCTGAGTCTTTCCTTGGCTTCATCAGCACTTAAATCGATCCACCCGGTTTCTGTCAAAAATTTTGCTTTTGCGGCGCAGCATCCAGAAACCGGGAATCTGTCGCAACTTTCTAAGTCCTGAATGAAGCTTTGCCGTATATTCGCGTGTTAGCCTGGAATATCTGCCACGTCTCAAAATCCCCAAGCAGATCCCATTGCTCGCTCATCATCTCTATAAGTTTTTCAAATTAATCTGCAAACAGTATCTCAGTATACAGAAAAAAAATTAACTTCCATAATCCTAAGTTTGGATTATATTATTAACAGGGCCATAATTTTTTAGTAGTAAAACCTTGAGGGCGCATTATGATTCAGTCAACTATCAGAATCCAATACTCTTTAGATGTTATCCAAGACGAAGCACGCCACCTCGTCCATGAAGGCGTACTCAGCAGGCAACAGCCTATTTACACACTGTGTCAGTTCATTCCGCCCCGAGAATGGGCTTGCGTAGAAGGAGAATTGGAAAAATGCGATTTCTTGTTGCGCGATCGCATCGCCGACTTAATCGGTACTGAAAACTGGGACAACGACTAAATTGTGGTTCTGTTTAATAAGTTTGCAAGTGGGTTTGCAAGTGGGTTTCCAACTAAATTCGGGCTGTGTTAAAGATGCTTGATCCTTTAATCAGGGTAATTTTCAGCGCGCAAATTTTCCAACTCTATTCTGAGCGCTGCCATCTGTGCAGTTAATTCTTGAATCTCTAGTTTTACATCAGGCTGTACAACCAACTCGGGAGGAGTGTCAGTTGCTGTATCCGATTGCTGATGCGATCCGGATTCCTCGCTGCGTGCATTCTCCCGATCGCCTGGTTGAGAGAAAATAGTATCGACAAAATTACGGGCTTCTCGATCGGTCATTTCTCCTTTTTCAACCAACTCCGAAGCTAGTGGACTTAAATCCGACTGACGAAGTTTGTCCAGATTTTCTTCTCGCTTCTGGGGATCTTGCAGTGTCTCAAGTAAAAAGGAAGTTGCACCTAAAGTTAGGTGAAATCCAGTTTGCAGCATTTGAGGCAGGTTATCGGGATTCATCTAAGAAATGCCGCTAGAAAGTTTTTCGGAGTTTTTGGTTCGCCAGTTAATCCCTATGCGGCGGGATTGCCGCTTTTCGAGCGCAGATGCGAAGTTTTTGGTCGCGATGCCCGTTCACAAAAGTACGCCTTTAGAGGGATGATTTTTTTTCGCAATACAATCATTCTATCATTACTGCGTAAATTCCGAAACGTCAAGTGTAAAGTTTTGTGAAGAAGACTGAGACCTAGCCTGTGGATGGAACAGTCGAGCGATTTGAGATTTGAGATTTGAGATTTGAGATGGAACAGGAGTTACCGACTGCGATCGCAGAAAGCCGGGGCTAGAAACCCAGTTTCTGAGAAAAATTTGCAACGAGAAACGAGAAATATTCGTAGAAACCGGGTTTCTGAGGTTGCAAGTGCATAAATCAAATCTATTTGACCTTTGAGATTTAATGCGGTTAGGGATACAGCGCCTCGCCGGTGGATGGGTCAAAAATAAATAGTCGATCGAAGTCAAGCTGTACCGTCAGCCGATCGCCCGGACGCAAGCGAACACCCGCCGGTACTTGTAACTGTACAGTAGTTTCAGCACCCAACGCAGGTAAACTCGCCCGGATTAAAATTTCTCGCCCCAGAGGTTCAACTACTTTTACCTCTACATCGAGAGGGACTTTTTCTAAAGCCCAAATATCCCTATTGAAATCATCCTCTTCTGCTGTTTGTGGCGTAAAGATTTCTATATTTTCTGGACGAATTCCCAAATCAAATGCTTGTCCTTCTTTCGCCTGCAATCTTTTATGAATCGAGGGCGGACAGGCTAAAGATTGACTTCCTACCTGAAAAGATTCGTTTGCATAAATTGCAGGTAAAATGTTCATAGCAGGATTGCCTAAAAATGTGGCAACCATCCGATTAGCTGGTTTAGCGTAAATGCTTTGCGGGTCTCCGATTTGCTGAATTTTGCCTCCATTTAAAACTACAATTTTATCAGCTAAAGTCATCGCTTCTACTTGGTCGTGGGTGACATAAACTGTGGTAATTCCCAGCCTTTGATGGAGTTGTTTGAGTTCGGCCCTAGTGTCGTCTCGCAGTTGGGCGTCGAGGTTAGAAAGCGGTTCGTCTAAAAGGAATACTTTGGGCTCGCGGGCGATCGCCCTTCCGAGTGCTACCCGCTGCTGCTGTCCGCCTGATAGCTGTTTCGGCTTGCGGTTGAGGAGGTGATCGATCGACAGCGATCGGGCTACAATTTCGACTCTTTCTTTAATTTTTGCAGCATCAACATTCCGCATCCGCAATCCAAAAGCCAAATTTTCGGCGACAGTCATGTGCGGGTAAAGCGCGTAATTTTGAAATACCATTGCGACATCGCGCTGTCTCGCCGGAATGTTATTAACTAAATTATCTCCAATATAAAGATTGCCAGAAGTTGCAGTTTCCAAACCTGCAATTGTCCGCATAATTGTAGACTTTCCGCAGCCGGAAGGCCCGACTAATACCCAAAATTCTCCATCCGGGATTTTGAAACTGATGTTTTCAATCGCGGTGACATTTTGGTAGCGTCTAGTAATATTTTCTAAGCGAACGTTTGCCATTTGTTAGTAGTTATTGGTTACTGGTTATTAGTTATCTGCTAGACCTCTAGGGTGCGTCAGACGAAGTTATACAACGATTATCTAGGGTTCCAGATTTGACGCACCTACGATATGTGCCAGTTGGCATTAGTCCTATGGCTTTTACCTTTTATCTTCGGAAAGCTTGTTCAATTCTAAAACTGTGCGGGCTAATTCTTCAACGATTGGTGTAGATTCAGCTTGGCGTAATGCTTCTACTAAAGAATTGTAATACCAGAGAGTACCATCTTTTTTGCCTTTGAAGCGTTCCCAAACGCGATCGCCTAATTCACGGTAATCTTTCAGGATCGATCGCGCATTATAAAGTTTATCAGCCGCCGAGACCAATCTGACGGAGTGGGAAGCTTGAGAAATGCGATCGATATAAGCTTGTTTGCGATCGCGCCAAGGGGGTTTCGCCGTCGCATCGCTGTCGGTACAGCCGTCTACAATCGCTGTGACGATATCCCCAAAGTGGTTGCGGATGGCTTCGCGGGTGGTGGGGCCGCCTCGATCTTCGATCGCATCATGAAGCAAAGCTGCGATCGCCTCATCTTCCGAAGCCCCGTATTCCAAAGCTATACTAGCAGTACCCAATAAATGAGCGATATACGGAACACCAGAACCTTTGCGGACTTGAGTTGCGTGCAATTCGGCGGCATAGGTGAGGGCTTCAGAAAATCGGTTTGATAGTATCATAGAAGTTACCTTATTTAATCCAGTCATCAAAGGCTAATCTCCTGTAAACTTAAAATATTCAAAGAGAGGTTGCGATCGTGACAGCTACTATAATCATACCAAAAAATGCCGACAAAAAATCACAGCCAGAATCACCGCCCGAATTAGAAAATACACCACAAATTCAACCCAAATCTGATCCACAAACAATCATATCTCTCGAAGATTTTTTAGTCAAACCGCCTGATAGAATGGAATGGGTTGACGGCAACTTAGTAGAGAAAACAGGAATGACATTCAAACACAGTTTGGCTCAATCTAAACTATCTACATCCTGGAGAAATTACCAAAATTCCAGCGGACAGGGAGGAGAAGTTCTGACCGAAATACTTTGTCGCACTAACAAGCAGGGCCGCCGACCAGATATCGCTTACATTACTCCCGAACTGCTGCCACAATCAGGCAATTTTACAGCATTTTCCCAAAGTTTTCCCTTGATAGCAGAAGTTGCTTCTCCCGAAGATAGCGGCGAAGAATTATTTGCAAAAGCTCACGAATATTTGGAGTCGGGCTGTCAAGAAGTCTGGCTGCTTTTTCCTGAAGCTAGATTAATATTTGTGAATGCCGGGGAACGCTGGCTGTTGTTTAATGCAGATGAAGTTGTTAACACTCAAACTGTACTTGCAGGTTTTAGCGTAGCTGTCAACGAACTACTCATTTAAAAAACTTAAATTGTTTTGCTAAATATTCAGATTTTATTGAAATTAATGATTGCTTAATCTCTCTCTTCTCCTCCACTGCACCCTCTGCCCCCTCTACCATGCGGTTCATTCATAAAAATCTTGGTAAAATTTTAGCAAAAATGTCCTCAAAGTTTGTTAAGCTGTTCTAGCAGTTTTTTTTGACTTGTAGTCACCATCACAGTAATGAGTCAGCAGGCAACCCTATTCCAGTACAAACCACTACACAAGCCAAACCAACTGATTTGCGGAACTGGTCAAACCGCTGTAGTGACTGGATGGACTGTAAAGCAAGCGATCGCCAAACACCTTCACGCCCATGAGTTTGCTGTGATTGGACAGTTGTACAGTTCAACTCGTGGAATTAGCTTTCTGATTCGGAATCTTTTATTCAATCCCCATGTCCGCTTTTTAGTAATCATGAACGCTACAAAAGAAGACCTCAATGCTGGTGGATGTAAGTGCCTGCTGGACTTCTTCCGTAATGGGTTTACAGAAGGAACCAGTGATACCGGACGAAAATGTTGGGTGATTAATTCTCCTATTACTGGGTATATTGATATTGAAATTCCAGCTAGTGCTTTGGAACAATTACGACAATCGATAGAGGAACCTGTAGAAGCAAAATCCATTTCTGAAGCTGTAGCCTCTGTCAAGTCTTACTCACAACAGAACATACTTGAACCGTGGGGTAATTACTTAGAATTTCCTATCTCTGAAATCGTTCCTACTATTCAACCTGGACCGCGTTACGGTCATCGGATAGAAGGAACAACTATTGCAGAAACTTGGGTTAAAATTATTCATCGCATCAAAACAACAGGTACAATTCGACCGACTGGCTACGATGGCAAATGGCAAGAATTAATTGATTTAATAGCTGTGGTGAAAAATGAGCCACCAGGCTTTTATTTCCCCGAACCAAATTATCTGCCCATTGACCGTCCTTTTGTTCAAGAATACACTTCACAAATATTAGATGATTCAGTGAAACGAGAAGGTGTTAAATACACTTATGGGCAGCGTCTTCGTTCTTGGTTTAATGGACGCGACCAGATTGAACAAGTTATTAATAAATTAATAGGTGAGATTGACGCTGCTAGTGCAGTTATGTCGCTGTGGGATGTAGCCGATCACGATTCAGGTGGCAGTCCATGCCTTAACCATATCTGGCTAAGAGTTGTGGATAACGAACTGTCAATGACTGCTACTTTCCGCAGTAACGATATGTTTAGCGCCTGGCCTGCTAACGCTATAGGATTGCGAAAATTGCAAGAACACATTCGAGACGCGATCGCCGATCGATCGGAGTACGATCTAAAGATGGGTCCACTGATTACGATTAGTCAGAGTGCTCATATCTACGATGATACTTTCGATTCAGTTGACCGGATTATCAACCAGCACTATCAAAAAATAGTTGATGCAGAACGTAGACGTTATTTCGATCCAAGTTATTCTGATTGCGATTCAGTGGGAAACTTCATCATCAAATTGGAGGATAAAACAATAGTTGTTTCCCAAACAACTCCTGGTAGTGGTGAAATTACCAAGCATTATAGTGGCAGAGATCCTCTCAAGCTATTACGAGAAATTTGTGCTAATTCTCCGGCAATACAGCCTGAACATTCAGGTTACTTAGGGCTAGAAATCCAGAAGGCTTTTGGCTGCATTGCAACTGGCAAAAAATATATTCAGGATCAATAAATCTAAGCGTCGTAAAGTTAAAGCATAGGAAATAGTTTATGTCGGTTCTAAGCGAGTGGGATATTATCAATGAGCTAGGTAGAGGGATATTTATTTATCCTTTTAAAGGGAAAGAACATAGCATCAGAGGTTGCTGTTTACGCCTAACGGCAAGTGAATATGCTTATACATTTAACATAGATCAACAAACTCAACAGAAACAAACCTTGCTTTTAAAAGATCGACAGGATAATAAACTTATTAAAATTCCCAGCCGAAAAACAGCTATAATATGGACTAATGAGTCAGTATTTGTTAACAATTATTTATGTGGAGTAATTCATTCACAAGTAAAATTAGTGTCACAGGGAATAGGACATCTTGGAACAAGAGTTAATCCTAATTATGGAGGTGTGATGGCTATAGCTCTTCATAATTTATCAGACAACGATATACAGATTAAAGTAGGTGATACTATTGCATATTTAAGAATTCATAGGTTGAGTTCAAAATCTTCTTTTTCTTCGGCATATAGAGACGATCCTGGTAAGCTTCATGATGCTATTCCTGAAGACTATCCAACACCGCCGGAACTTAGAAGCTGGTTAAACGATTCACAAAATCTGTGGAGAAAAGGAGATAAAAATGATATTTTAAAAGCGTTAGAGCAATCGTCTGAATATAAAAAAGCCAAGGATGAGCTTAAACAGAAATCTATTCGCTACCGTTTAGTTTTTAAGTATTTGCCACAGTGGGAACCGATGGTTTGGGCTACGATTGTCGCGGCATTAGCAGCAATTGGGGGAGCAATTGGGACATGGGTAGCAGTTTTGAAACCTTCTTCACCACCTTCTTTTGATCCAAAACCAATCATCACACCAAAGACACAAATAGCACCCACCCCTAAAGCAACCTCTGTTCCAAAATAATACTGTTGAGAAAGCGTAAAAATCAATGAACAAAGTATATATATCTGGTGCTTTAACAGGAATTGAGAAACCAGCAGAAGTCAAGAGTTTCTATGAAGCCATTGGTCTGCTTTGCCAAGAAATAGGTTTTCAAGCGTATGTTCCACATATGTATACCGATCCCATCAATAACCCTGACATTAGTCCTAGCCAAGTATTTGAGAGAGACAAACATCAAGTTAGTACATCAGATTTAGTCATTGCTTACCTTGGCTCCTTCTCTTTTGGTGTGGGAATGGAGCTAGCTTATGCTGAAATGAATAATATTCCTATTGTGATTATTTATGAAAAAGATAAAGTTATATCAAGATTTCCACTGGGTATCCCTACAGTAATTGCTGAAGTTCAGTTTCAGACTTATGAAGATGCTTTGAACCAACTTAAAAACGTTTTGGAACAGAAAAAAATACAGCAGCTTATGAATAAAACCTATCAAAGACCAAATTGGGATGAATACTTTTTGATGTTGGCAAAATTGGCCGCAACGCGATCGACTTGTCTGGCATTTCCCGTCGGCGCGGTAATCGCTAAAAACAGGCAAGTTTTAGCTACGGGTTACAACGGTTCCCCCTCAGGTTCGGTACACTGCACGGCTCAAGGCTTCTGCTATCCGGGTTTGAGCAGTTGCGATGCTAGCAAAACTTTGCCGTCGCGGGCGGTTCACGCTGAAGCAAATGCGATCGCCACTGCTGCCAAACACGGCATATCTACGGCTGGAGCTAGCATTTATGTGACTTTAGAACCCTGCATTTATTGTTTGAAATTAATTATTTCCGCCGGCATTCGCGAAGTATTTTACGAAACTGTTTTTAACAGCGGAGAAAAGGCGGCCTTGAGAGATTCTTTTATAGCCGATGGTATTGTTGAATTCAAACAAATTAAGCTATCTGAAAGTACAGCAAAAAGATCGGCTTCATTTCTGCTGAATCCTACATCTGTTCCAAAAGACGATCGACCATTCGGTTCGTAGTCAGGACTTTAGTCCGCATTCAAGAAGGACTAAAGTCCTCACTACAAACCTTCTCTCTTGGGTTGGTAGTGAGGACTTCAGTCCGCATTAAAGAAGGACTAAAGTCCTCACTACAAACCTTTTCAATCAAACTCATTCACAGCTTGCAAATAGTCGATCGCCGCATCTATCCTCGAACTATACTTAAAAGCAAACTGATCGAACCAATATCTCTCATCGGAATTTTTATCCAAATTCTTCAGCCAAACCTGAGCTTGCCTAACTTTCTGCCTGTGCGTTTGTACGTCTAACTCTGACTGCACAATCTTTTCTGCTGGCTTCGGTGCTAGTGCCGTCACTTCCTGAGGTTTATTTTCTGCTTCGTGCAGAGGCTGAAGCGGTTGTTGTGCAGCCACTTCCTGAGCTTTATTTTGTGCTTCGTATTCAGCCTTGATTTCAGCTAAATCCTTGTCAAAAGTACCAGAATACTTGATATCTGCTGTTTTAAAAGTTTGATTTGACGGCACTGCTGCTGGTTGGGAAAGCGGTTGTGCTTCCACTGGCGGCTGACTTGGCGCGTCGCGATTTTTTTGAGATGCTTGATATTCTGCCCTAAGTTCAGCTAACAGGCGATCGATCGATTCCATGACTTAAAACCCCCTTAAAAAATCCTGCCCAGCAACCAGGCACAAATATAGTCCCGCAAACAACCCGCAGCCTCCTCAATCAGTTATTGCATTCAGCAATACTTCCGTCAGGGTCATTCCTTCGATATCATCCATCGTCACTGTATCAACGATATCGAATTTAGCTCCGGCGCTTTGCAGTTCGTCATCCAATATCTTGAGAAACTTAGTCGCTTCCGGGGCATTCCCTACTTGAATGAAGGAAATCGCCAGCTCTTCATCTCGATCGAGCTTCCGCGATGCCTCTATAATTGTTTTCATTACTTCCTTGCGATCGTCCGGTTCGCCGTCCGTCACCACTAATATGGTTTCGCCATTTGGCTTGGTCTTACCGGATGCTTTGCGCTGAAAATAATTGTTGAGAGAATCTAGCAGCACCGCAGCCAAATTTGTAGTCCCGGAAGGTTCGTTTTCTTGGAAGATTTGCACTACTTTAGCTGATGTTACATTTTCGTAGCGTTTGAAGCGACCAGAAAAAACGTAAACTGTGATGCCGTCTGGGTCAAGTTCTTCGCATTTATTCGCCAGTGCGACAGTCGATTCTTGCATCAGCGCCCAGCGACTTTTTCCTCCCATCTGGTCTTTGGTGTACATACTGCCGCTTTTGTCAATGATGATTGTATAATCGCGGTTCTGAAGCATAAGATTTTTCCTGTTAATTAAGAAGTTTTTCCCAAAAAGAGCAAAACCAGCGAGCATAAGCGGTTGAGCTTGATTTTGCTCGCTGCGTTTTTTTAGTTGATTTGCGATCGCAAATACCCGAATTTAAGCTGCAACTAAAGCGTTTTTAAGCGGCTTCCAGCTAAAAGCTCGATCGCCCCCCATCTCTACTGCTATTTTAACTCGCGGCTCTAGCGTCGGCAAAACAGTCAAATACTCAACTTCCTGACTCGACAAAACCTGCCCTTCAATAATCCAAAGCACCAGTCCTTTTGATTTTGGCGGCAAATTATCTAATTGAGTTTGCAACATCGGAGGTACATAGTAGGTGTAACCCACAGCCCCTTCATTACCAGTAGTTTTCTTGCCCAAATGCGGCGGCCGCACCCCGTGAACTCCGGTCAAATACATCGCCAAATCGCCCAAACCCCGCGCCGTAATCGTGTACGCACCGTAGCCGGCAGCCCGCAGCCGTCGCAGGTAACGGCCCTCAAATCCTCCCTCTAAAGGAACGTACAGGGCTAGCGACCCCGACTTTTCCAAATCCCGAATCATATCCGCACCAGTTGTAATCAGTCCCATAAATTTGTCTAGCCTGCTGTTTAAAATTTGGTCGATCGCCCATTGCGAGCTTAAAGTATTATAAATGCTAAAGCTGAGGCGAAAAGTTATCAAAAAAGGCCTTGACAAATAACAAACACTTCATGTAATATTGTTAACTGGCGCTGTGAAAGGATACTGAGTAGCTTGCTATTCAAGTCCTAGCCCAAATAAGCAAGACCGACATTAAACTCGGAGATCGAATAGGTAAAAAACCTAGAATCTCAACCCTTGCAAGACTTCCACAAGCTCGCTCCCAAATTTAAAACTCAAATTTTAAACACCGAGGAAAGCTGTTGGTTGATAACAGTTAATTGCAGGAACACTGAAATAGATGTTTCTGCACAAGAGCAAGCGGATTGACGTAAACTTCGCAATCCGAAACCTCTTGCGTAAATAAAAGGAAAAAAATCCGTGTCTGTAGGCATTCTTGGCACTAAACTAGGCATGACTCAAGTGTTTGACGCTGAAGGGAGAGCAATCCCCGTCACCGTCATACAAGCAGGGCCTTGTACAGTAACTCAAATCAAAACTAAACAAACTGATGGCTACACTGCCATTCAGATTGGATACGAAGAAGTAAAACCAAAGGCTCTCAACAAGCCAGAATTGGGACACCTTGCCAAGTCGGGGGCGAATCCATTGCGCCACTTGCACGAATACCGCTTGGAAGATACCAGTTCCTTTGAATTAGGCCAACAAGTAAAAGCAGACGCTTTTACACCGGGACAAATCGTAGATGTCATCGGTACCAGCATCGGTAAAGGTTTTGCAGGCTTTCAAAAGCGCCACAACTTCAAACGCGGCCCCATGTCTCACGGTTCTAAGAATCACCGCGAACCTGGATCGATCGGACCTGGAACCACTCCCGGACGCGTCTATCCCGGTAAAAGAATGGCAGGACGCATGGGCAACGTTCAAGTTACCGTCCGCAAACTGACAATTGTCCGGGTGGATGCAGAGCAGAATTTGTTGCTGATCAAGGGAGCAGTTCCCGGAAAAGCTGGCGCCTTAGTCAATGTTGTTCCTGAGAAAAAAGTTGGGTGGTAGTTATTGGTTATTGGTTATTTGTTATTGGTTATTGGTTATTAGCAACAACTAACAACTAACAATCAACAAATAACAACCAACAACTGACAACTAACAACTAACAACCAACAACTGACAAAGGAAAAAGGACAAAAGATATGGTTAACTGTGTAGTGCGAAATTGGCAAGGCGAAGAAGTTGGAGAAACAACTTTAGAGCTTCGCGTAGCCAAAGAAGAAAATGCGTCTCACATCGTTCACAGAGCCTTGAGACGGCAAATGGTCAACGCCCGTCAAGGGAATGCTTGCACCAAAACTCGATCGGAAGTTAGAGGCGGCGGCCGCAAACCCTGGCGTCAAAAAGGCACAGGTCGAGCCAGAGCAGGTTCGATCCGTTCTCCGTTGTGGCGGGGCGGCGGTGTCATCTTCGGACCGAAACCCAGAGACTTTGAAGTCAAAATGAACAAAAAAGAACGCCGTCTCGCTTTGCGGACAGCATTCTTTAGCCGTACCGAAGACATCATTGTGGTTGAAGAATTTGCAGAGCAATTTCCGAGACCGAAAAGCAAAGAATTGCTAAGTGCGATCGCCCGTTGGGGTATCGAAGCCCATAAAAAAGTTCTGTTAATCTTGCCAGAACCGCAACTCAACGTTTACCTGTCAGGACGCAACATCGAATTAGTCAACGTCATCTTGGCAACTTCTCTGAATGTTTACGACGTTCTCGCGGCTGACAAAATAATCGTCACCTCTACAGCCATAGCAAAAATTCAGGAGATTTACGGTGAGTAAAATCGACCCCCGCGACTACGCAGATTTGATCCAGCGTCCGATTCTCACCGAGAAAGCTACCCGAATGATGGAATTAAATCAATTCACATTTGACGTAGCGCCAAAAGCGACCAAGCCTCAAATCAAAGCTGCAATCGAAGAACTATTTAAGGTCAAAGTCATTGGCGTCAACACCCAAAACCCGCCGCGAAAAAAGCGCCGAGTAGGTAAATTCGTCGGCTTTAAACCTTGCTACAAGCGAGCAACAGTAACTCTGCTAGACGGAGACTCGATCCGCAAACTCCTATTCCCAGAAGTTTAGCCAATTTTGGATTTTAGATTTTAGATTTTAGATTCCAGTTAACTGATGCAAACTTCCCATCCAGGAAACTCGCAAGTTAACTTAATCCCAAATCTAAAATCCAAAACTGTCAAGTCCAAAATCCCAAGTCTAAAATCTAAAATCTAAAAGCGATTATGGGCATTCGTTCTTACCGACCTTATACCTCCAGCACCCGGGAACATACCGTCTCGGACTTCGCTGAGATTACCAAGTCAGAGCCTGAAAAGTCTCTAACTAGCAACAAGCACACCAAACAAGGCCGCAACAACCGAGGCGTCATTACCTGTCGCCACCGGGGAGGCGGTCACAAACGGCTTTATAGAACGATCGACTTCCGCCGCGACAAACACAGCATTCCTGCTACCGTCAAGGCGATCGAATATGACCCCAACCGCAACGCCCGCATCGCCCTTTTGTTCTACAAAGACGGCGAAAAACGGTACATCCTGCACCCGCTCAACTTAAACGTCGGTACAGTAATTGTCTCAGGCCCAGACGCGCCGATCGAAATTGGCAACGCCCTACCCCTGAAGAACATTCCCCTCGGTACCAGCGTCCACAACGTCGAGCTAGTACCAGGAAAAGGCGGACAAATCGTCCGTTCCGCAGGCTCCAGCGCTCAGCTAATGGCAAAAGAAGGTAGCTACGTCACCCTCAAACTGCCATCCGGCGAACAACGGAAAGTCCGCGCCGACTGCTACGCTACGATCGGTCAAGTTGGCAACACAGACGCCAGAAACATCAGCCTTGGTAAAGCAGGCCGTACCCGCTGGAAAGGTCGCAGACCAACCGTTCGCGGTAGTGTAATGAACCCGGTGGATCACCCGCACGGTGGTGGCGAAGGCAGAGCGCCCATCGGGCGTCCGGGGCCTATGACTCCTTGGGGCAAACCAGCATTGGGTGCCAAAACTCGAAGCAAAAACAAGCGCAGCGACGCTTTAATCGTCCGGCGCCGTCGCAAATCTTCCAAGCGTGGGAAGGGCGGCAGACAAAGTTAAGGAAGAAGGAAGAAGGAAGAAGGAAGAAGGAAGAAGGAAGAAGGAACAACGAAAAAGTTGTCCGTACTCTTTTATTCCTGCAACTTTCTTCCCTATTCAATTCCAACTACTAATTACTAATTACCAAAACCATGTCTCGATCGTTAAAAAAAGGCCCATTTGTCGCAGATCATCTGATGACAAAGATTGAAAAACTCAACGCCGCAGGCCAAAAACAAGTAATTAAAACTTGGTCGCGATCTTCCACAATCCTGCCTCAAATGGTAGGTCACACGATCGCAGTTCACAACGGCAGACAGCACGTCCCAGTCTACCTGACAGACCAAATGGTAGGTCACAAACTCGGAGAATTCTCCCCCACTCGCACCTTTAGAGGTCACGCGAAAAGTGGTGATAAAAAGGCGAAAAGATAGCCAAATTAGGTGACAGGTAATAGGTAATCGAAATTTTTTCATTCAATTACCAATTACCTTTTTCCCAATTGCCAATTACCTACTTACCCAAATCGAAATGGTTATAGATACCACATCCGAAATTAAGGCGATCGCCCGTTACATCCGGACATCGCCCTTCAAAGTGCGCCGAGTCCTCGACCAAATTCGCGGCAAAAGCTACCAAGAAGCGCTGATTTTACTCGAATTCATGCCCTACCGCGCCTGCGAACCAATCGTTAAAGTTTTGCGATCGGCAGTAGCCAACGCCGAACACAACGCAGGATTGGACAAAACCAAGCTCGTAGTCTCTCAAGCTTACGCAGACCAAGGCCCAGTCCTCAAACGCTTTAGACCCCGCGCTCAAGGTCGCGCCTACCAAATCCGCAAGCCAACTTGCCACATTACGGTAATAGTTGCTCCGCTTTTAGAAGACTAAACCACGGAAAAACGTAATAGGTAATAAACAGCTTAAAGTTGACCAAAAATCGGTAATCATCAATTACCAATTACCAGTTACCAATTACGAATTACCAATTAACTCATCAAATATTATGGGCCAAAAAATACATCCAATTGGTTTTCGTCTCGGCATTACCCAAGAGCACCGCTCTCGCTGGTTTGCTGACCCGAAAAACTATCCAGAACTCTTGCAAGAAGACTTCAAAATTCGCAAGTACGTCCGCAAAACCCTCAGTAATGCTGGTATTTCCTCGGTCAGAATTGAGCGCAAAGCCGATCAAATCGACCTAGAAGTCTTCACCGCCAGACCAGGCGTAGTCGTAGGCCGTGGCGGAGCAGGTATCGAAACTTTGCGCGTCGGTTTGCAGCAGCAACTCGGCAACAACCGCCAAATTCGCATCAACGTCGTTGAAGTTCAGCGCGTAGACGCCGATGCCACACTGATCGCAGAATATATCGCCCAGCAACTAGAACGGCGCGTATCCTTCCGCCGAGTAGTCCGCCAAGCAATCACCCGCGCTCAAAAAGTCGGCATTCAAGGCATCAAAATTCAAGTTAGCGGACGCCTCAACGGCGCAGAAATCGCCCGTACAGAATGGACGCGCGAAGGCCGAGTCCCCTTGCACACCCTGCGGGCCGACATCGACTATTCCTACTGCACCGCTCAAACCATCTACGGTATTCTCGGGATTAAAGTTTGGGTTTTCAAAGGCGAAATTATTCCCGGACAGGAACAAGAAGCCGCACCAAATGCAGCCGTGCCCCGCACCAAACAAAAGCGCCGCCGTCAGAACTTTGAAGATCGATCGAACGAAGGCTAACAGTCAATTGACAATTGACAGTTGACAGTTGACAGTTGACAGATCCCGGGCGAGTAAGTTCGTGCTGTCCGCTATACCGATTACCAATTACTGAATTCCCCAGTCATGTTAAGCCCTAAAAGAACAAAATTCCGCAAACAACAGCGCGGGCGAATGAGCGGTATTTCCACCCGCGGCAGCTCAGTTAGCTTTGGCGACTTTGCCCTCCAAGCCGTCGAACCAGCCTGGATCACTTCCCGCCAAATAGAAGCCGGACGGCGTGCCATGACCCGCTATATCCGCCGGGGTGGCAAAATCTGGATTCGCATTTTCCCCGACAAACCAGTCACCCAGCGCGCAGCAGAAACCCGGATGGGTTCTGGTAAAGGCGCACCGGAATTTTGGGTGGCCGTCGTCAAACCCGGTCGGATTATGTTTGAAATTGGTGGCGTCACTGAAGAAATTGCCCGCGAAGCAATGCGTTTGGCATCTTTCAAATTACCGATTAAAACCAAGTTCATCACCCGCGAAGAAAGCCCGTCATAGTGGCGATCGAAGGTAGAATTAGGTCTGCATTCGTCAGAAATTTAAAATCTGGCACGTACAACTTTTTTTCCCTTCGGTCTTCAGCATCAGAAAGAATTCTGTCTTCACTAGACCGCTAACGATAAAGCACACAACTATGTCTTTGACCAAGATTAAAGAAGCTAGAGAATTAAGCGATGCAGCAGTAGCAGAGCAAATTTTAGCCGTCAAGCGCCAACTAATGGACTTGCGGCTTCAGCAAGCTACCGGCCGCATGGAAAAGCCTCACCTGTTCAAGCACGCCAAACACCGGCTGGCTCAATTAATGACAGTTGAACGCGAACGCCAAATCGCTGCTGAGGCAGCTCTCAAGTCTGCTCCCACCGCAGTCAGCGAGTAGTTAGCAGCAGCCGAGCCGAGGTTCGCACAGTAGTTCAAAAAAACTCAATTGCACAACAACAATAGGTAGGTATGGCAGTTAAAGAACGAGTTGGCGTAGTAGTCAGCGACAAAATGAACAAAACCGTCGTGGTAGCGATCGAAAACCGCTCCTCCCACACCAAATACGGCAAAATCGTAGTCCGCACCAAGCGCTACAAAGCTCACGACGAAGAAAATAAGTGCAAATCGGGCGATCGTGTCCGCATCACTGAAACTCGCCCTCTGAGCAAAACCAAACGCTGGACGGTTGCTGAGATTTTCGGTGCAACAAAGGGTTAACAGTTAATTTCTAATTGCTCGCGTAGTGCGATCGGCTTTCTCGATCGATCGACCCTGTGATTAACCATCAATTAGCAGCAATTAGCACTTAGCAGTTAGCAAGCATCAAATTACCTTTTCCCCAATCACCATGATTCAACCCCAGACATACCTCAATGTCGCCGACAATAGCGGAGCCCGCAAGCTCATGTGCATCCGCGTATTGGGAGGCGGCAACCGTCGCTACGGCGGAGTCGGCGATGTCATCATTGCCGTCGTCAAAGACGCCATCCCCAATATGGCAGTCAAAAAATCCGATGTCGTCAGAGCCGTCATTGTCAGAACCCGCAAAGCCTTGCGTCGCGACAGCGGCATGAGCATTCGTTTTGACGACAATGCAGCCGTGATTATCAATCCCGAAGGCAACCCCAAAGGCACTCGCGTTTTCGGCCCAGTAGCCCGCGAACTGCGCGACAAAAACTTTACTAAAATCGTTTCCTTAGCCCCAGAGGTACTTTAAAATGTACGGAAAAAAGGGTAAACCAACTAGCGAACCGCAGCGCTACAGAATGCACGTCAAAGCAGGCGACACCGTGCAAATAATTACTGGCAAAGAGAAAGGAAAAGTCGGACAAATCTTAAAGACATATCCTAAAGTCAGCAAAGTAATTGTTAAAGGCGTAAATATCCGAACCAAGCACGTCAAACCCCAACAAGAAGGGGAATCGGGAAAAATCGTCACCTTTGAGGCTCCCATTCACAGCTCAAATGTGATGCACTATTCCGAAAAAGAGAAAGTCGCCAGCCGCGTCTGCTATACATTTAGTGAAGACGGCCGCAAACTGCGACAACTCAAAAAAACCGGAGAAATCCTCGATAATTAGTCATTAGTCCTCAGTCATTAGTCATTAGTCCTTAATTGGCAACTAACAACTGACAACTATCAACTGACAACTGACAAAGAACAATTCCCTGACCAAGCCCAGGGACAGTTAACGAAACACCAAAACTATGCCGGACAAACTCAAAGTTCTTTATCAAGGTAAAATCGTTCCCACACTGATGGATCAGTTTAAATATACTAATATCCATCAGGTTCCCAAACTTATCAAAGTTACCGTTAACCGCGGTTTGGGAGAAGCTTCTCAAAATGCTAAGGCACTGGATTCGTCGCTGAATGAAATTGCCATCATCACCGGACAAAAACCAGTGGTGACTCGCGCGAAAAAAGCGATCGCAGGCTTCAAAATCCGCAAAGGAGTACCAGTCGGCGTGATGGTGACGCTGCGGGGCGATCGGATGTACGATTTTCTCGATCGGCTCATCAACCTCGCACTCCCACGCATCCGCGACTTCCGCGGCATCAGTCCCAAAAGCTTTGACGGGCGCGGCAACTACAGCTTGGGTCTGAGAGAACAGCTAATCTTTCCAGAAATAGAATATGACCGCATCGATCAAATTCGAGGCATGGACATTTCAATTATCACCACAGCAAACACCGACGAAGAAGGACGCGCCTTGCTCAAAGAAATGGGAATGCCCTTCCGGGACAACTAAGCAGTAGAGTAAGGATCTTTCACATGGCAGCTAACGATACCATAGCAGATATGTTGACGCGCATTCGCAATTCTTGCATGGCGCGCCACCAAACAACACAAATTCCAGCTACAAAAATGACCCGTAGCATCGCCCAAGTTCTCAAAAACGAAGGCTTTATCAGCGAATTTGAAGAAGCAGAACCAGAAGGCGTAAAGCGAACTATAGTGCTTTCTCTAAAGTACAAAGGTAAAACTCGCAAGCCCATTATCACGGCACTTAAGCGAGTCAGCAAACCAGGACTGCGCGTTTACTCGAACCGCAAAGAACTGCCCAGAGTATTAGGCGGAATTGGCATTGCCATTATCTCCACCTCCAGCGGCATTATGACCGATCGAGAAGCTCGACGCCAAGGTTTAGGCGGTGAAGTGCTTTGTTATGTTTGGTAGTCATTAGTCATTAGTCATTAGTCAGTCGATTTTAGATTTTAGATTAACTTGCAGCATTCAATCTGCAAGCTTAAACAAAAGTCTAAGATTTGGGGATTATCCACTCATGAGTGTCGGCGAATTGTACTTGTTTATTACGAGTCATTAATCACGCATACCATGGAAAAACACTCAAAAGTCGATCGCTAAAGACTAATAACTAGATACTAATAATCAAACACTAAAAACTAAAAACAAAGGACAAAAACTATGTCGCGAATTGGCAAGCGTCCGATTAGCATCCCCACAAAAGTCACCATCACCCTAGACGGTCAAAAAGTAGCCGTCAAAGGCCCTAAAGGTGAACTTTCCCGAGTAATCCCCGCCGAAATCCTCCTAGGAATGGAAGGCGAGACTTTACTCGTTACCCGCCGGGACGAATCTCGCGTCGCCAGACAATTGCACGGCCTCTGTCGCACCCTTGTCGCCAACATGGTCGAAGGTGTATCCCAAGGCTTTCAGCGTCGTCTGGAAATTATCGGCACAGGTTATCGGGCACAGGTTCAAGGACGGAACCTGATTTTAAACGTCGGTTACAGCAAGCCCGTTGAAATGCCTCCTCCAGAAGGCATCACCATGGCAGTTGAAGGCAACACCAACGTCATTGTCTCCGGTATTGACAAAGAACTCGTAGGCAACACAGCAGCCCGCATCCGCGCGGTGCGTCCGCCCGAAGTTTACAAGGGCAAAGGCATTCGCTACAGCGGCGAAGTCGTCCGGCGCAAAGCTGGTAAAACAGGCAAAACAGGTAAGAAGTAACAATGAAGCTTACTCGCAAAGAATCAGTCCACCGCAGACACCGCCGCGTGCGGCGCAAGGTATTCGGCACCGCCGAACGTCCCAGATTAGCGGTATTTCGATCGTCCAATCACATCTACGTCCAGGTAATCGACGACACGGCACAGCACACTTTGGCTGCTGCGTCAACCCTCGATCCAGAATTGAAAGCCGAACTCAGTTCGGGAGCCAACTGCAACGCCAGCACCCAAGTCGGTCAGTTGATTGCCAAACGGTGTTCCAGCGCTGGCATAGTCAAAGTCGTATTCGATCGCGGAGGCAACCTCTATCACGGTCGCGTTAAAGCCCTCGCCGACGCAGCTCGCGAAGCCGGGTTAGACTTTTAGGAAGAAGCAAGAAGGAAGAAGGAAGAAGGAAGAAGGAAGAAGGAAGAAGGAAAAGAGAATCTATAACAAAATTCTTAATTCCTAATTGTTAATTTCTCTATACCAACTACCAATTACTAATCCTCAATTCCCCAAGGACAAAACATGGCAGAACAAAAAGAACAGCGCAACAAGAAAAAAAGCAATAACAACAAAGGGCGCGAAAAAGAATCCGAATGGCAAGAACGGGTTGTTCAGATTCGTCGCGTTACCAAAGTAGTTAAAGGCGGTAAAAAACTCAGCTTCCGCGCCATAGTCATTATCGGCAACGAACGCGGTCAAGTTGGAGTGGGAGTCGGCAAAGCTAGCGACGTAATCGGTGCCGTTAAAAAAGGCGTCGCTGACGGCAAAAAGCACCTAATTGAAGTTCCCCTCACCAAATCAAACTCCATCCCTCACCCGATCAACGGTGCAGGTGGCGGAGCCAAAGTTATGATGCGTCCAGCAGCACCCGGAACCGGGGTAATTGCAGGGGGAGCAGTGCGAACTGTTCTCGAACTAGCAGGAGTCCGCAACATCTTAGCCAAACAGCTAGGTTCAGGAAATCCTTTAAACAACGCTAGAGCCGCAGTCAACGCCCTTTCCACTCTTCGCACCTTATCCGAAGTTGCTCAAGAGCGCGGAATTCCAGTAGAAAACCTCTACGGTTAAGGACTAGGGAACTGGAAATTGTCAGTTTTGAGTATTAAGTATTGAGTTTTGAATAAAAATCTTTCATTCCTCAAAACTCAAAACTCAAAACTACCAATTACCAATTACCAATTACCAATTACCAACTATCAAAACTATGAGATTGCAAGACGCCCGACCAAAAGCGGGTTCCACAAAACGCCCGCGTCGCTTGGGTAGAGGTATTTCTGCCGGTCAAGGCGCGAGTTCCGGTAAAGGGATGCGCGGTCAAAAAGCTAGAGCCGGTAGCGGCACTAGACCCGGTTTTGAAGGTGGTCAAAATCCTCTTTACCGCCGCCTGCCCAAGCTGAAGAGCTTCCCTTTAGTGAACCGGAAAGAGTACACTACCATTAATGTAAGTAAATTAGCATCACTGCCAGCAAACACAGAAGTTACTCTCACCTCTTTGATCGAAGCAAAAATTGTCACTACTGACGACGGGCCGCTGAAAATCTTAGGAGATGGCGAACTGAATGTGGCTCTGCAAGTGCGCGCGGCGGCCTTTACCGCAGGTGCTCGCACCAAAATTGAAGCCGCCGGCGGAAGTTGCGAAGTAGTTGCGTGAAGATTTGAGGTTTGAGAGTTTGTCCAAATCTCAAATCCTCTCTTCTTGCTATCAGAAAATGATTTAGTCGAAAATCCCAAATCTAAAATCCAAAATCGTAACTATGGACGTTAGTAAAGAGAAAGCGCCAACTGCACAAGAGACGTTCATGCAGATGGCTCAAGCTGCTGGTTTGCGGGGCCGCATCCTCGTCACCATTGGCTTATTGATTTTAGTGCGCCTGGGTGTTCACTTGCCAGTCCCCGGCATCGATCGCGCCGCCTTTGCCCAAAACGTCCAAAATAGCCCTTTAATTGGCTTTTTGGACTTGTTTTCAGGAGGCGGGCTGTCAGCTTTGGGGATTTTCGCGCTGGGGATTTTGCCCTACATCAATGCTTCAATTATTGTGCAACTCCTAACTGCGGCTCTGCCAAGTTTAGAAGATATGCAGAAAAATGACGGCGAAGCAGGGCGGCGCAAGATTTCTCAAATTACTCGCTACGTTTCTTTGGGCTGGGCTATTCTGCAAAGCATTGGCATTGCGATTTGGGTCAGCCCTTTTGCTCAGACTCCATCGGCTTTTTTCATCCCCCAGACTGCTTTGGCTCTGACAGCAGGGTCGATGTTTGTGATGTGGATATCGGAAGTGGTGACGGAGCGAGGTATTGGAAACGGAGCATCACTGTTGATTTTTATCAACATTGTGTCGGTTTTACCGCGCTCTTTGGGACAAACTTTTGAATTGGCTCAAAGTGGCGACACGCAAGTTGTCGGCCGCGTAGTTGTTCTGCTGCTGGTCTTTTTGGTGACGATTGTCGGGATTGTTTTTGTTCAGGAAGGTACTCGCCGCATTCCGATTATTTCTGCCCGCCGCCAAGTCGGTCGCAAAGTTTATCGGGAGAGTCGCAGTTATCTACCCCTGCGCTTGAATCAAGGCGGAGTGATGCCGATTATTTTTGCATCTTCGGTGTTGATTGTGCCTTCTTTCCTTGCTCAGTCTCTCAATCAGCCGTTTTTGGTTCAAGTTGCTAATGTGTTGAGTCCGAACGGCCCTGCGCCTTGGGCTTACGCGCTGTTTTATCTGACTTTGATTCTGTTCTTCAGCTATTTCTACGCTTCGTTGATTGTCAACCCCGTAGATATGTCTCAGAACTTGAAGAAAATGGGTGCCAGTATTCCTGGGATTCGTCCCGGTCAGAAAACCAGCGATTATGTGGAGAAGGTTTTGAACCGTTTGACTTTCTTGGGAGCGATTTTTCTCGGTCTGGTAGCTATTGTACCAACGGCTGTCGAAAGCGCGATCGGCGTCCAAACTTTTAGAGGGTTTGGTGCAACTTCCCTACTGATTCTAGTGGGTGTGGCGATCGAAACTGCCAAGCAAATTCAAACTTACGTCATCTCCCAGCGATATGAAGGAATGGTGAAGTAATCGCAATGCAATTGATTTTTATGGGGCCTCCAGGGGCGGGAAAGGGAACTCAGGCTCAGGTTTTAGCCGCTCTCTGGAAAATACCCCACATTTCTACGGGTGACATCCTTCGCGCCTGCGTGGTGGCGAAAACTCCCTTGGGTGTAAAAGCTAAATCCTACATGGATGCTGGTGAGTTGGTTCCCGACGAGTTATTGATGGATATCGTCCAAGAACGCATGAATGAACCAGATGCTGGTGCGGGCTGGATTCTCGACGGATTTCCCCGTACTGTGGCGCAGGCAGCGTTTTTTGACAAACTGCTGTGTGATGTTGGTACTGAGGGAAGTAAGTCTGGAAAGGATTGCGATCTGCGAGCTGTCAATTTGGACGTACCTGACAATGTTTTGGTGACTCGCCTGCTGTCGCGGGGCCGCCAGGATGACAATGAGGAGACGATCCGGCGCCGGTTGCAAGTTTATCGCGAGCAAACTGAGCCTTTGATTGAGTTTTATAGCGCTCGCGAACAGTTAGTTGCGGTTGATGGCGATCGCGATATGGAAGTAGTCACCGCAGAACTGCAACAAGCGCTCTCTGGCGACTCTTGAACCCTCGCAATACAGCTTGTTACTCACCAGCTTTTGCTAAGATATGTTAACTAGGAGCTTTTTGTGCTATCAGGTTTTGTGAGGGTTGCTAGAAACAGGATTGAACTCGATTTTACTTGCTACAACTTTACTCAAGTAAAGCTGAAGCAAGGGGTTAATTGAGTCAAGCAGTCGATCGAGTTACCCGAATTATTGCCCCGTTCGCCTTCAACCCGCCCAAAACGGATACAAGCCACCGACAATCGTCGAGATCCCAAATTTTAGACCGAAGTTCCTGCTCCTTTGATGCATCTGTGGAGTAAATCTAAAATCTAAAATCTAAAATCGGCCGCTCCTTACTTGGTAAATAGGTTTTGAAGCAAACGCTGGGACACTCCTAGTTAATCAAATGTAGAGTTGAGGTAAATACCAAATTGTCTAAGCAAGATTTAATTGAAATGGAAGGGACAGTGACGGAATCACTGCCGAATGCGATGTTTCGCGTTGACCTAGATAATGGGTTTAACGTGCTAGCTCACATTTCCGGCAAGATCCGCCGCAACTACATCAAAATTCTGCCTGGCGATCGCGTCAAAGTTGAATTAACTCCCTACGACTTGACCAAAGGCAGGATTACTTATCGCCTTCGGAAAAAATAGGCTTAGATAAAACTTTCTAAAAACTAATTCTAAGTTTAATTAGAGAGAATTTGGTAAAAAGCTTCAAATTTATGCTATAATGCTACGTTTGTAGTGTTGCCGAGAAGGGCGTCAACAACCCAGCGGCGTACCGGGTTAAGTCATTGCTACGCCGTTTAAGTATCGATCGCCAACATTCTGGCGCAAGCGAACTTTACCCAGCAATGGGAGTGGGTGCAAGCGATCTCCTTCAAAAAACAACCCGCACTTTATACAATTTAATCGAGGAGAGGCCTACACCTTGCCCAGCCTCTCCTCCCACCGCTCTACGGGCCAGCGTGCGTGCTCTCCGGTAGAGCGGGGTTCTCCAGGCAGGAAGAAAGATGAAAGTTCGAGCATCTGTCAAAAAAATTTGTGAAAAATGTCGCGTCATCCGCCGTCGCGGTCGAGTGATGGTGATATGTACTAACCCGAAACACAAACAGCGCCAAGGTTAGAAAACGGGAAAATTGGGCTGGGCAATGCACGCAGGTGCTGCCTAATTCAATATTGTAGCCAAATAGGAAAACTAGGGAGACAAAAAGTGTGGCACGGATTGCCGGTGTAGACCTTCCACGCGATAAGCGCGTCGAAATAGGTCTGACATACATTTACGGAATAGGTCTGTCGCGGGCCCAAAAAATTATCGCTGCAACAGGCGTAAATCCTGACACTCGCGTCAAGGATTTAACAGAGGCCGACGTGACTACTCTACGGGCTCATGTAGAAAGCACCTACCAAATCGAAGGAGACCTCCGGCGCTGGGAGTCAATGAACATCAAGCGCCTGATGGATATCGGGACTTACCGCGGTCGGCGTCACCGTTTGGGTCTGCCGGTGCGGGGTCAACGAACCCGTACCAACGCCAGAACCCGTCGCGGCGTCCGCCGTACAGTGGCGGGCAAGAAAAAAGCACCGTCCAAGAAATAACAGCAGTTTGCAGGAAATTTATGTTCCTGCTGACTGTTTCCCCGCCTTTGGGGAGAGTAATTCAATGAAAACGATAAAGAGACTAATATGCCGCCACGACAACAAACAGGCAAGAAATCTGGTGCAAAAAAGCAGAAGCGTAACGTACCGAATGGGGTAGGCTACATCCAGTCTACCTTTAACAATACGATTGTGACTATTACCGACCTAAATGGCGAAGTAATATCCTGGGCATCAGCAGGTTCCAGCGGTTTCAAAGGAGCTAAAAAGGGTACTCCCTTTGCAGCTCAAACAGCAGCAGAAAGTGCAGCCCGCAGAGCCAATGACCAGGGAATGCGCCAAATAGAAGTAATGGTAAGCGGGCCGGGAGCAGGTCGAGAAACTGCAATTCGGGCCTTGCAAGGGGCGGGACTGGAAATTACCCTGATTAGAGATGTTACCCCAATTCCTCACAACGGCTGTCGCCCTCCCAAGCGGCGTAGAGTCTAAAACGATTTGAGATTTTAGATTTTAGATTTTGGATATTGGCTAACTGCTTAAAGTCAAAAACTAATGGTTCTAACTGTTGCCCCGTCCATCCAAAATCCGAAATCCGTTCAGGGGTATGCTCTGCAATCTAAAATCCAAAATCAAAAATCCAAAGTGGAAAAGGGAGGTCACTCCGTGGCGCAGTTTCAAATTGAATGTATAGAGTCTAACACTGACAAAGACCGCAGTCAGTACGGAAAATTTGTTCTAGAACCGCTCGATCGCGGTCAGGGAACAACTGTTGGGAATGCGCTCCGGCGAGTTCTGCTGTCAAATTTGGAAGGAACAGCAGTAACTTCAGTCCGCATCGCGGGCGTCAATCACGAGTTTGCCACGATCGAAGGGGTACGTGAGGACGTTCTGGAAATTCTCCTGAACATGAAAGAGGTTGTTCTAAAAACTCATTCCCAGCAGCCACAAATCGGTAGGTTGCGGATTGAGGGGCCAGTTACAGTTACTGCCGATCGATTCGATTTGCCCTCTGAGGTGGAATTGATCGATAAATCGCAGTACATTGCGACTCTCTCACCGGGATCTGTTCTGGAAATGGAATTCAGAATTGAAAAAGGCATCGGATATCGAGCAGTAGACCGCAGTCGCGATGATGGGTCGGCTTTGGATTTTCTCCAAATTGACGCCATCTTTATGCCGATTCGCAGAGTCAACTACAGCGTGGAAGATGCTCGGCTCGGTGGCAGTTCTGAGAAAGACCGGCTGGTTATGGAAATCTGGACTGATGGCAGCGTGACTCCTCAAGAAGCTCTGAGTCAATCTGCACACATCCTGGTAGATTTATTTGCACCTCTCAAAGACATCACCCAAGATTCTCTCAAACCCGAGTATCCAGGTGAGGCCGATCCTACGAGCCAAATTCCGATCGAAGAATTGCAGTTGTCAGTCCGGGCTTACAACTGTCTCAAGCGGGCTCAGATCAACTCAGTTGCAGACTTATTGGATTATACCCAAGAAGACTTGCTCGAGATTAAGAACTTCGGGCAGAAGTCCGCAGAAGAAGTGATTGAAGCTTTACAAAAACGCTTGGGCATTACTTTGCCACAGGAAAAATCAGCTAAAAGTTAATCAACGGGTAACGGGTAAAAAAGTTCTGCATTTTCAGTGCGTGAGTTCTTCAGAACCAAGAAGAATTCACCCCCGAGTTCGCAGACTGTCTATCCCCGCGCCCAATTACCAATTACCAATTACCAACTGCTATGCGTCACCGCTGTCGCGTCCCCCAACTAAACAAACCGGCTGACCAGCGCCGCGCCATGTTGCGCTCGCTGACCACCGAATTAATCCGCCACGGTAAAATCACTACCACTCTCGCCCGCGCCAAAGCGCTGCGTCCAGAAGCGGACAGAATGATTACCTTGGCCAAAGATGGCTCCTTGGCCGCTCGCCGGCAAGCTATGGGCTATATCTATGACAAACAGTTAGTACACGCCTTGTTTGAGGCTGCCCAAGAACGGTACGGCTCGCGCAACGGGGGCTACACCCGCGTAGTGCGAACTGTCCCCCGCCAAGGAGACAATTCCGAAATGGCGATCGTTGAACTGGTTTAATGCAATTTTGGGTGGGAGATTTTTGATTTATGACTGACAATCCAAAATCCCCAATCGAAAATGCCCGATCGACACAACGCATTGCTTTGGTAATCCAATACCTCGGCACTGACTTTCACGGTTGGCAGCGACAGCCGAACCAGCGTACAGTACAAGAAGAAATTGAAACAACAATATCAAATGTGCTGGAACGCCCGGTAACGCTGTACGCGGCCGGGAGAACGGATGCGGGAGTTCACGCCGCTGCTCAAGTAGCCCATTTTGATGCTGATGGCCCAATTCCGGCTCACCGCTGGGCAAGCGTTCTCAACTCTCGACTGGCAAAAGATATTTTAATTCGAGCTTCGGCAAAGGTGGAACCTACCTGGCACGCTCGGTTCTCAGCCAGTTGGCGGCGCTATCGCTACACCCTTTATACAGACCCGATTCCTAATCTGTTTGTGCGTCCTTATGCTTGGCACTGCTATCACGCACCTGTGGACGAATCTTTGATTCAGGCAGCTTTGACACCGCTGATCGGGCGGCATCACTTGGCGGCTTTCCACCGCGCGGGGTCTGCACGCCCCCATTCTTGGGTGGACGTACAAGCGGCAGAGTGTCACCGTTCTGGGCCTCTTATCTATATTGAGGTTCAGGCGAGCGGGTTTCTGTACGGGATGATGCGCCTGCTGGTGGGGTTGCTGGTGCAGGTGGGTCGGGGGGAAAGGGCGATCGACAATTTCACTGATATCTGGGTCAACGAACGCCGAGAAATGGTAAAATACGCCGCTCCCGCTCAAGGTTTATGCCTGTTGCGGGTTGGCTATCAGGACTTTCCCTTTCCCACCGATGTTTGGTACGACACTCAGCCCAAATTAGTTATTGGTTATTAGTTATTAGTTATTAGTTATTGGTTATTAGTTATTGGCAACAACTAACAAATAACAACTAACAAATAACAACTGACAACTAACAAATAACAATTAACAAATAACAACTGACAACTAACAATGAACAAAACTTACGTCCCTACTAAAGACTCCCTAGAGCACAAGTGGTACGTGGTCGATGCCGCCGACCAGCGCCTGGGCCGTCTGGCAACAGAAGTTGCCATGCACCTCCGGGGCAAACACAAACCCACTTACACTCCTTCCATGGATACCGGCGATTTCGTAATTGTCATCAATGCTGACAAAATCGCTGTTACTGGCAAAAAACGCACCCAAAAAATCTACCGCCGCCACTCTGGCAGACCGGGCGGCATGAAAACAGAAACTTTTGCCAAATTGCAAGCACGTTTGCCCGAAAGAATTGTCGAAGAAGCGATTCGGGGAATGCTGCCTCACACATCTCTGGGCAGACAACTGTTTACTAAGTTGAAAGTGTACGCTGGCCCTAACCACCCGCACGCAGCTCAACAACCAGAAGAATTAATTGTTCACACGATTCCGGGAGGAAATGAGTAATGCAAGCAACAGATACCGGCCGCGCTGTGTACTGGGGTACAGGCCGCCGCAAGTGTTCCGTAGCGCGGGTACGTTTGGTTCCCGGCACAGGCGTACTGACTGTCAATGGTAAAGAGGGAGATTTGTACCTGCAATTCAACCCCACTTATTTGGCACTCGCTAAGGCTCCTTTGGAAACTTTGGGTCTAGAAAATGAGTACGACATTTTGGTGAAAGTCGAAGGCGGCGGCCTGACAGGTCAAGCTGACTCGATTCGTTTGGGTGTCGCTAGAGCACTTTGTCAGTTAGACCCGGACAACCGGAAACCTCTGAAGATTGAGGGCTATTTGACTCGCGACCCGCGGGCTAAAGAACGTAAAAAGTACGGTTTGCGGAAAGCTCGCAAGGCTCCTCAATACTCGAAACGTTAAACAGTTGACAGTTGACAGTTGACAGTTGACAGTTGACAGTTGAGCTTTTTAATACTGGGATTTAACTCTCCGCTAAGCCCTAGCGTAGTTCTCAAAACAATTCGGCTTCCTGGAGTGGAGGTTTTAAACCCTGAATATTTGCTAAGAGCAAGGAAGAGGGAAGAGGGAAGAAAGAAAAATTTTCTAGATTCCATCCTCCTTTTTTCAAGGTTTTTTTCAGATTCCTGATTCTGGTTTTCAAAGCAGATAGGGCAAAATTACGGCTGTTGTTGGCGTACAAGTCCGATGACGGCTAAAATGGTTGTAAAGTCAAAAATTAGAGAGTAAAAAAAATGGCGAAAGAAGGCATTCACCCTGAGTGGTATCCCGAAGCTCAGGTTTATTGCAACGGCGAACTTGTGATGACTGTTGGTTCGACTAGACCAAAGCTTCAAGTTGATGTCTGGTCGGGAAATCATCCTTTTTATACTGGCACTCAGAAGATTATTGATACTGAAGGTCGTGTGGAACGCTTTATGCGGAAATACGGCATGACGGAAGTAGAAATGCCGAAGGCAGATGCTATGTCGGGGCCGCTGAAAATGGAAGACCCGAAAGCAGATGCTGCTAAGGCTGCTGCTAAAGGCAAAAAGAAGAAGTAGCCGGATTGTCATTTGTCCGCAGTCGGTTGGAAGTAGTTTTTTTCTACTGGTAACTGACTGCTCTCGGATTTTGGATTTGAGATTTGAGATTGCTACGGCCCTTCCGCTGAGGAAAGATCGCGATTCTATCCCAACTTCTCTTCAATTCTAAAATCTAAAATCTAAAATCTATCCGCCCTCGGATTGGAGAGCTTAGACTGAAGAGTTGCTACGGCCCTTCCGCTGAGGAAAGATCGCGATTCTATCCCAACTTCTCTTCAATATCTAAAATCTAAAATCTAAAATCTAAAATCGATTGACGGAGGACATTTGACATGGCTGAATCTTATTTGCTGGATAAATTGAAGTCGGTGGAGCAAACTTTTCATGAGTTGACTCGCCGCATGGCTGACCCGGATGTGGCTAGGGATAATTATGAGTTTCAGCGGGTGGCAAAAGCTCGATCGTCCTTGGAGGAAGTGGTCGATACTTTTGACCTGTGGAAAACTACTCAGGAAGATTTGGTGGGCGCGCGGCAAGTTCTTAAGGAAGCTGCGAGCGATCGAGAAATGCAGCTTATGGCCGGGATGGAAGTTGAGGAACTTGAGTCGAAGCTGGAGAGTTTGGAAAGTCGTTTGAAGGTGTTGCTGCTACCGCGCGATCCGAACGATGACAAGAATATTATGCTGGAAATTCGGGCGGGTACTGGCGGAGATGAGGCTAGTATTTGGGCGGGTGATTTGCTGCGGCTGTATTCGCGCTACGCTCAAACTGAAGGCTGGCAGGTGAAGTTGGTGAGCGAGTCACTGGCGGACATGGGTGGTTTTAAAGAGGTGATTCTGGAAATCACGGGGGATAGCGTTTATAGCAAGCTGAAGTTTGAGGCTGGAGTGCACCGGGTGCAGCGAGTGCCGGTGACTGAAGCTGGTGGCCGGGTGCATACTTCGACGGCGACGGTGGCGGTGATGCCGGAGGTGGATGAGGTGGAGATTCATATCGATCCGAAGGATATTGAGATGAGTACGGCTCGATCGGGCGGTGCTGGCGGCCAAAACGTGAACAAGGTTGAAACTGCTGCGGATTTGTTTCACAAGCCGACGGGGATTCGGATTTTCTGTACTGAGGAGCGCAGTCAGTTGCAGAATAAGGAGCGGGCGATGCAGATTTTGCGGGCTAAGCTCTATGATATGAAGTTGCGGGAGCAGCAGGATGAGGTGAAGTCGCGGCGTTTGGCTCAGGTTGGTACTGGTTCGCGATCGGAGAAGATTCGCACGTACAACTATAAGGATAACCGGGCTACCGACCACCGTTTGGGGGAAAATTTTTCGCTCAATAGTGTTTTGGAAGGGGATATTGAGGAGATTATTCAGACTTGCATTTCTCAGGATCAGCAGGAACGTTTGGTCGAGTTGGCTGCTTCTACTTCTAATTGATTGGTTGATGGGGAACTTAGGCGCATTGTTTGCTGAGCCTTTGTTCCCTGATGACTTGACGGATGTGGTTGAGTAGGGCTTCCCAAATTGCATCGGCGATCGCCACTGGATACTTGAAATGTTCGAGGTCGTACTGTACGATGATTTCTAGGGGTGCGAGAGTTTGCTGGTTTCGACAACTGGCAATTGTGGCGATCGTCTCTTGCTGCCATCTGGCAAATAGTCGGTAGCTGAAAAAGGAACTGCATTTTTGTCCTTTCTTGTTCAGGTAAACGACTATTACTTGATGTTGTTTGGGGTAGACTTTGACTATGCGGTTTACGGGCATTCTCAGGGCTTCGGCGGCTTCCATTTTGGAGATTTGCCAGCACTGAGGTTTTAGCCAACCGGAGGCTGTAAGGCTTTGACGGGTGCGGCTGGGCTTGTGAGTTTTTAGATTGCGTCTCTTGGTCATTTGTATTTCTCCCAAATCTGTTTTAATTAAAATTAAAGCTTTCAATCTACTTAAAATACTATCTGTTAAATCTTCTCCTGTCAAGCAAGACAGACAAATTTGTTGGTACACAAGTAAACTAGGAATTGTGGTTATCTCGTGGCTGATACCGTGGACGCAGAAGCTAAGAAAAAACTGAGTGAGGTTGTTAAGTTAGCGCGGGGCTCGATGAGCCTGACTTCTTTTGGCAAGCTGTTGGGAGTTTCTGCTGCTTCTGTCTTGTATTGGGAAAAGGGGCAGGTACTTCCAGATACGAAAAATTTGACTCAGATTGCTACAAGAGCAGGCTTTACGATGGAAGAGCTTATGGCTCATCTCGAAGGTAAGCCGGTGCAGGAACCGGTCAATACCAATGAGCTGCTGAAGAAAATTCAGTGTATGCCGATTAGTGAGTTGGCGGTGATTGGTAGAGCCGTGATGGATAGGCTCGCTGCTGCTGCTGAGTCTTCTGGGAAATATAGTTGATGTATCAGTTTGTAAGTAGACTGGTAGGTACGATCGCATAGCTTTTCAGTTGTGAACATCCAAAATAGACAAAAACTTAGTGAAATCATCAAAACTGCTCGTGGAACAATGAGTCAACGAGCGTTTGGCAAGCTTTTGGGCGTTTCTGCTACCGCTGTTCAGCTTTGGGAAAGGGGCGATACGGTTCCCGATACTGAAAACTTGGGTAAGCTCGCTGCCAGAGCAGGCTATACTCTGGAAGAGTTTCTCAGCTTTTTGGATGGCAATCCAGTCTCGCAACCACCAGAAATTAACGATATTGTCAAAAAAATTCAGTTTTTGCCTCTAAGTCAGGTGGCGCTAATTGGCAAAGCTGTAGCGGATAGATTCGCTGCGTCGGCTGAGGCTGCTGGAGAATGAATATGAGGCAAATTTATCTGTAAACTAGGAGTTGTGTTTAGATGAACGTTATTCTTGCCATACCAGAAGAGCTGCAAATCTATATTGACGCTCAAATTCAGACAGGGGCTTATGCCAGTGCGGTAGAGTATTTTCTAGATTTGGTGCAGCAAGATCGCCAGCGAAAACACGCACAAGCCAAACTAGAAGGTTTACTGCAAGAGGGTTTAGACTCGGATGGAGAACCCGTTACGGCTGCGTACTGGCAGAATTTGCGGGCATCTCTTTTGGGTGGCGATTCACAACCAGTATGAGCGATCGATTAATTGTCAAAAATCGTGCCACACAGGATCTCAGACAACAGGCAAACTATATTCTGGTCAATGGAAATGCTCGTGCTGCGGAGCGATTTCTGGAGTTAGCCGAAGCCTCTTTTGCCCAATTAGCGACGATACCGGGAATGGGAAAAGTCGTGCGATTAATCTCTTCTCGGATGGGGGAGATTCGTCAGTGGCGAATTAAGGATTTTCAAGATTATCTAATTTTTTACCGGATTCAAGACGATCGGGTGGAGGTTCTCCGTGTTTTGCATGGTGCTAGGGATTTGGAAGATATTTTGTCTAATCTTGATGAAGAAGTTTAAGGCTCCCATAAGATGTTTTCGATCGCCGCTCGATACAGGAATACGCCTTAACTAAATGCGATCGCCCTATCCCTGACTCAATAAATCTAAAAACTCTTGGACAATGCGATCGGGTTCTTCTGTACATCTGTTAGCGTCGCAATAGTGGATGATGCTGATACCGTGAGATGCAAACAGGCGATCGCGCGTTTCATCTTTTTCTGTATCTGGATGCCATATTTCCAGAATACCCCATTTGCCTTGGTGGAAGATGAGGAAATCTGGTTCTTGGTTTTGTCGGCCTGCGGGTGTGGTGAGGCGGGCTTTGGAGTTGGGGAAAAAGAGGGTGTTTGTGCGATCGAGCGCTTCGGCAATTTTGACTTGTTCTTCGCAGTGAAAGCGCAAATCGTTCCAGTGATAAATCCGTTCTTTTATGCTTGACAAAATTCCCTGGTTATGCGCGTTTTCAGGCTTGATAATTTCATCTGATGCCGTCTTATTATCAGATATAATTGCACCGTGTAAATCTGCTGACGAATCTGATTCACTTAAGTTTGCGAATAATATTCTGGCTCCGCTTAAGTTAGCACCGCTGAGATTAACTCCAATTACTTGAGTTCGATGTAATGTCACTTGATGTCGTCGCAAGTATCGCTTAAAAACAGAGCGTAAATTATTTTTTTTTACTTTTTCATCAAAAGCCTCTGAGAGTTGTTTCCAGAGTTTAGCCGCCAGCGCTTTGATGTATTCATCATTATATTGAGAGAGTTGAGAAATTTCCTCATAGGAACATCGGCCTTCCCAGCATTGTCTGAAGATAAGCTCTTGCACGTCGTTTAAGCCTTCGCCATCGAGGACTGTTTCTGCGATCGCGATTGCTTCATCAACGGTCATGGCTTAAGTTTCCTTAAAGTATATATCTGGTGAAGTTTTGAAAATAGGCGGCGATGTTTTAGCAATTAAGGCTGATGTTCATTCAACCAATTGGTTAAATCTGAGGCTGATGAAAAATCCAGCAGCGCCTCTCCTAAATCCTCTAATTCTTCTACGGATAAAGTCTGAATTTGCTCGCGGGTTTCAGGTGCGATCGAACCGATGCGTCGAGTCAACTGGCGAGTGAGAAACGCCAGCGCCTCATCTTTCCTTCCTTCAAGGAGGCCTAGTTGTCTTCCTTCAAGGAGGCCGTCTTCGCGAATCTCTTGGTAAATCACAGAACCGCGCATAGTTTCCTTCCTAAATAGTTGTCTGATTAAGTCTTTTTCAAATCTCAAACCTGCGAGCACTTGGGTACAAGCGAGTAAATCCGCTTGTTGGGTAGGTTCTTGTATTGTAGCAATCTGAGTAGCGATTTGCTCTAACAAAGTTCGCGGCGAGTTGGTTTGGGATAGTGTCGCCAATGGGAGTAAGCCGGGGACGGACAGCAGTAAAGCGGGGTCTTGTTCCCACAGGCGGATCACTCGATAGCCGTGTCGGGTGTTCGCGTCTGTGTACTCGGATACAAAAACCTGTTCTGAGGCTGTTTGCTGCAAAAAGATTACTACTTGATTGATGGAACAGGAGTATTGCCGTTTGAGCCTGACGTAGTAGTCTAGCATCCTGAAGGCGATCGGCGGGTCGGAGTAGGGTCGGGTTTCAAATTCTAGATGTAGGATTTGGTTATCCGTTTGCAGGAAAACGAGAGAATCGGCTCGGATGGGTTCTTGAATTAGTTCGGTTTTGAGTACCTGAATGTCGGTGGGTTCGTCTATTGGTAGTAGCCAGCTCACGAAGGCGGCGGGGAATTTTTCTGCTAGATATTTGCAGGTGTTGTCGTAGGCCAAGGAAGTTGGGTTGTGAGAGGGGTGATTTAGAAGATTTTAACTCTAGGGGCATCTACCTGAGAGGAGATTTTAGGGGAATTTGGGGAAAGTCATCACTTTTTATCACTTTTTATCACTTTTTATCACTGGTCAAGCTAAAGATGAAGCTTTACTATTAATTATGTTTACACATTTCCATTAGCAATAGTAACTAAAGAAATTGTCATGGCATATACTGGACCAAAATATCACAGACAAAACGGTCGATATTATAAAGTTGCAATCATCAGGGGAGAAAAAAACATTTTAGACTCTGATGACAAGCGAGGTCTTGAGCGAGATTATCCTGGAATTATGCACGATCACTTTTATACAAAGAATGGTCAATGGTACGTTCAAACTAAGATTGAGAATAAGCATATTTTCGAGGAAATAGCTCCGGGTATACGGGGAGTGGAACAGGCAGATTCTAGTGAATACTTGGATGCCTTGTTCGATGAATTGCAGTCTTTACCTGACTGTTAATCATATTGGCGATTTATTCAGAAAATAGTCAACTTAATCACTAAGCAACTAAGAGATAAACTAATGAAGAAGATAACAGTAGTTAAGGGTGGAGGTACAGCCTCAACAGAGGTAGTAGTATATCCAGGTGATAGTGCCGATAATCTGATTGCTCTTGTAACCGAACCACTAGGTTTACCTAAAGAAGGTAGATACCTCTTGCAGGGAGTAAACGAAACTGCGATTACAGGTGATGTGTATAAAGCTGTCAACGAGGGTGATAAGTTGACATTGTATCAGCCGGGTACTGGAGGGTAGTTTTTTGTGATTTTATGTCAATATGAAGTCAATAAGGAGATGCTATTGTGAGCGAGGCAAGATTTAAGAATGAATTGGAGAATCTCCTTCTTTTTAAAAGAGTTTTAGATGGAGATAATGTACTTCCTGTAAGGTTAGAGATAGAACGTATGAGCCTTGATTACCGGAGATTTAAGGTAGTGATCAATGGCATTAAGAGTCTAACCGCTAACCCAGATGGAGCTAGAGCAGGCACGGGAACAGGATTCAATATTTTGGTAGAAGTTCCACCTGGATATCCTTTTACCGCTATTCCAAATATTAAATTTGAAGATCCAATTCCGTTTCACCCTCATGTTTTTACTGATGGGAGGATTTGCTGGGGAACAGCTAACAGCCCTCAGCCAGATTTATCGCTAGCAGACTGGATTCGGCAAGTTCTAGAATACCTTACTTATAATAAAGACAGCCTGATCAAAATGAATCCTAGTAGCCCGGCAAATAGGACAGCGCTTGATTGGTGGCAATTGAATAAATTGATGATATCTAGTTACGTTACATCGATTGAGATGAGCCGAGTTAGACTTCTAGTTAGCCGTACAATACAGTAAGGTTTAGATGATGAAAATAGTAAAAGTAACAAGACATGACCAAGCTAAATTTACACGTTTAGCAATCCCTTTCGATCAAAATCATTTACCCATTATTTTAATCCAAAGAGAGGTTCTAGAAGAAATTTATGCACACGCAGCAGAGGGCTATCCCAATGAGGTAGCAGGCTATTACGTCGGATTTCCATTACAGGATATTACTAGCCGAAGAAATATTACTTACATTGAAAAAAGCATTAGAGCGATATCTACTGCTTCACACACCTATGTCACGATGCACCCAGAAAGCTTTAAAGAAGTAGAAGCTGTTAGACAACAATCTGGCACTATTCTTGTCGGATATTATCACTCGCATCCAGGGCTTAGTGTCTTCCAATCTGGTACAGACTTAAAAAACTTTAGGGACTACCATAGTGAGCCTTATCAAATAGCTATAGTAGTTGATTCAACGAGGACATCCCCAAACCGGTTGGATGTTGGATCGGACTGGATTGGTTTCTTTGGATGGGATCAAAATCACAATCCAACAAAGATACCAGCCTGTAATATAAAAGTGGTTGACGAGCGTCCTGAGATTATTCAGAATTCAGCGACGCCAGAAAGGGAAAATCTGAGCGACCAGTCTTCTGCAATTGTTCGACGTAATGTTGATGAATTGCAAGAAATAACGAACCCGCATAATCAGCACTCGTAATTGCTCAACCCCCTTGACAAGAAGACGAGATAGACATTAGATAAAGGAATGGAAAAACTCCCCGACTTAAAACAACTATCGAACGAGGCAAAAGA